>JAZOSS010000065.1:0-16079 GCA_045657205.1 Eubacteriales bacterium | reverse complement strand
AAAAGATACGTCAGCACCTTTTTTCTTCGGATAGAATTTTGAATACATAACGCCGCCGAGGTCTGCATATACAGTGCCGCCGCCGCTTTTTCTTCGGCTTACGGTTATGTCGTTTTCTTTTGCATAAGCAAGATTGACTTCGTTGTATACGTTTTGGTATCTGCCCGATATCAGCGACGGAGTCGTACGCCATATCATATAAAACGGCTCATCCGTTATTGACATATAGTATTCTTCTGCTGCAAGATTAAAGAAAATGCTGTCTGAATTTGTTTCGATTTTTAACATATGTACTTCCTTTTTACCCTTTTACTTATATTACAAAGACATTCGTAGGGAATTGTTTTTATATGCTCGGCATACTTTACGGCGTCGCTGAAAACGACAGCTTCATCTCCTACCGATGGGAGCTTTTCAAAGTCCGTCACATCGACCATAAAATGGTCCATACATACCCTGCCTATTATCTTTGCTTTGTATCCGTTTATTTCAATATCCATTCCGACGGCTCTTCTTGAAAGACCGTCGCCGTATCCGCAGGCAACCGTTGCCACCTTCATATTTTTGCAGGCTTTGAAGTCACCGCCGTATGATATTTCATCACCCGGGAAAACGTCGTGTACGTGCACAACGGTTGACACGAGCTTTGCTATGGGAGTAAGCCCATGACTTGATATTTCATCGGACGGCGGAAGTCCGTAAAGGGAAATGCCGCCTCGCGCCATATCCATATGCGATTTTGGGAAATCAAGCACGGCACCGCTGTTTGCACAGTGATATATCAGCTTTCTGTCTGTATTTTTCAAAACGGTGTTTTTTGCGGAAATAAATTTTTCAAGCTGTTTTTCCGTTGCGCTTTTGTCCTTTTCGTCACCCTTTGCAAAGTGCGTGAACATTCCTTCGACGGTAAAATGCGGATCGTTAAGGATATTCAAAATGCCGTTTTCATCGTCGTATCTGAACCCGAGTCGGTTCATACCCGTGTCGATCTTTATATGAATACGGAGTTTTTCCCCCTCTTTTATATTTGATATCAGAAGATCTGCATATTCCTTTGAATATACCGTTTGTATAAAGTTACCGCGGATAAGATATTCCGCATCGCACGGAGGTGTGTAACTCAAAATAAGTATTTCTTTATCGGTGTATTTGCGTGCTTCCACAGCTTCTTCAAGGGAAGACACGGCGAAAAATTCAGCACCCGCATCAGATAAAACTTTTATGCACTCACTGCCGTGACCGTAGCAGTCTGCCTTGACAACGCACATAAGCGTTTTATCGGAAGAAAGCTTGCTTTTTAAATAATTGAAGTTTGAAATAAGTGCTGAGGTATCAATTTGTAAGTACGTCCTGGGTTTGCACATCGGTATTTTTTCCGTTCCAATCGTTAAAAGTTATGACCGTATCACCCGACTTTATCATTATCGGAGATACCGTTTCTTTGTCAAAATAAATTTCACATTCGCCGTTTGAAAGACGGACGGCTTTTTTGTCGTTGAGAGATGATGCGCTTACTGTAAATTCTCCGTTGCACCGCAAAAGTTCGTGCCAGCGGTAAACCCCGCCGCTTGTAAAATCTTCAAGACTTTCCTCGTTAAGCTCAATGCTCATATCATTGTATATGAGATAGCTGTCCTCGCCGTCAAAGCTGTAGCCCATTCCCCAAAGAACGGACGGCTCGGCAAATACGACGTCGATGACACCGTCAGCACTTCGGGAGATCCTTGCTGTGTATTCGGTGCTGTTTTCTTCAACGGTGATATTTGTGGTGTATTCTTCTTTAAGGGAAGAAAGGTACGTTTCCGGATCAATATCCTCTTTACACGAGTTCAAAAAGATCACAAAAACGAACAAAATGATAAACAGTGTTTTTTTCATAGTACCGCACTCCTTTTTACTTATGGTAAAATGTATGCGGAACTTTTCTGATTAATGCCTTAAAGTATCTACGACCTCGGTGCTTTTGTTGTGGTATTTCATTATTTTGAGTGTTTTCTTCGTTGCTTCAAAATAAAGGACCGTCTTTTTTTCACCGTCGTTTACGATCATGGCGTAAAGGTCGGGGGTGGGATCCTTTGTGCTTATGCAAGAGGGAAATACCGTATCACCTTCCGATACGGTGACGTTTGTGAAAGGAGATATTCTGTCAACCTCGTTTATATTCACCTGATAGTATTTTTTGCATTTTCTTGCACCGAATACCTTTTCCATCGTAAAGACGCCTCTTTCAATGGTGTATCTGTACTCTATCTGAAAATATATGAAAAGATATTTGAAAACGATTATACACAGCATAAACATAACAGGTGTAAAATAGACCAGAAATTTTACCGCAATGCACATAGCGCATAAAATGACAGAGGCGATGACCGAGCCGATTATGTATAAAATACGCTGTAATTTATATTTTCCCTCCACTCGTTTTTCAACTGTGTGAGTTATGCTGTTAAAGGATGAGTCTTCCATAACGCCCTCCGAGATATTAACTTAGAGTATTTTATCACATAAATAAAAAAAAATCAATACTTTGCTTTGCTGATATTGACAAAAAATAAAAAGGGTATATAATTTATATTGGAAGTTTTTAACGTAATACAATGGTGTAATTACTTTTTTGCCGTAAGGCAGAAGGGAGCTATATGAAGGTAATAGATATAATAAACAGCAAAAAAGCACAGGGAAAGCCGACCGTTTCGTTTGAGGTGTTTCCTCCGAAGACGTCCGATTCTATTGATACGGTTATGAGCGCAACTGCGGAAATTGCAAAGCTTTCACCCGATTTTATGAGCGTTACGTACGGTGCCGGCGGAGGAACGAGTGACTATACCGTGTCCGTTGCACAGAACATCAAAAACAACGGCGTAACGCCTCTTGTGCATCTAACGTGCGTTTCATCAACGGAAGAGCATATAAAAAGACAGATAGAAAAAATAAAGCAGTCGGGGATGGAAAATATCCTTGCGTTAAGAGGGGATATACCCACAGGCTCGGATTTCCCCGAAAATGCTTCTTTTAAGTACGCATCACAGCTTATAAAAGAGATAAAAAAACACGGTGACTTCTGCATAGGCGGTGCGTGTTATCCCGAAAAGCACCCCGAGGCTGCAACCTTTGCCGAGGATATAATCCACCTTAAAGAAAAGGTCGATGCAGGCTGTGATTTTCTTACGACACAGATGTTTTTTGATAACAACATACTGTATAATTACCTATACAAAATAAGAGAAGCCGGTGTAACAGTCCCCGTTATTGCAGGAATTATGCCCGTTACGAACGCAAAGCAAACGGAAAGAATCTGCAAGATATCGGGTAACTTTTTACCGCAGAGATTTAAGATAATAACGGACAAGTTCGGCTCAAATCCCGAATCAATGAAGCAGGCGGGTATCGCTTACGCTACCGAACAGATAATAGACCTGCTTGCAAATGGCGTGTCGTCCATACACGTCTACTGTATGAACCGTCCTGAAATAGCAAGAAAAATAAAAGAAAATCTTTCAAGCATCATTTAAGCTTGTACAACAAATAATGATTGCTTTTTAACAGGAGGATCGTATGAAATTTTTACTTAAACGTGTCGTTGCCGCTTTTGTTGCGGTGATAATGGTCGTTGCTGTTTTGCCCTTTACGGCATATTCGGCTGACTGGATACCGTCTGACTGCAAAGATTACGTATTTGACGCCGAATATTATGCAGCTAAGTATCCCGAGGTTGCCGAGGAATACGGCAAGACGGACGACGAGCTTTACGCACACTTTCAGGAATACGGCGTTGATGAAGGCAAGCAGGGAAGCCCGACTTTTTCCGTAACCGAGTATCTACGCAATAACGAATCGGTAAGCGAACAGTTCGGCACGGATTACAAAGAAGCTCTTTTACATTACTGCGATATGCTTTCTACGACCGTGTCGAAACCCTCACCCGACAAATTTCTGTCAGGTACGTTTGATGCGGTCATATCACGCGCAGAAGACACCGCAAACGGTGCGTTCAACGTAGGCGTTGCATCGTCTGCAACAAGCTCCTCAAGCGGAAAGTATAACGTTCAGGCTCTGGCGGCTGATATTACCGATACAAAGCAGATATGGACGTTCAAATATAACGATAACGGCTCGTATACGATAACGAACAAATATACGGGAACCGTTCTTGATGTCAACGGTGCATCAAAGGAAAGCGGTGCAAACGTAAGCACGTACAATTCAAACGGCTCACAGGCACAGCAGTGGCGTTTGCTCGAAAGACTCCCGGGACAGTATGTTTTAGCTCCCGTGCATGCATCACACTTTACGGTGCTTGATATCGGCGGTTCAACGTCAAACGGTACTAACGTTATAACCTATCGGTATAACCACACCTCTGCACAGCTTTTCAACATTCAGATCCTCATCCCCGACGAGATAAAGACCATCGCGTTTGACTGGGATTACTACGGAGTAAAATATCCCGAAATTGCTGCAAACGTTGGTAACGGTGAAAACCTTGAAGCATTCCTTTACGAACATTACGGCAAATTCGGAATTATGGAAGGCAGGCAGGGAAGCCCCGTATTTTCCGCAAAGTATTATCTTGACAATAACGCGTCCGTAAGATCATCCTGTGATAACCCCATCGATGCGCTTATGCACTATTATAACACGGGCAGAAATACGGCAGGACTTAAAACGGCTCCTTCGGAATATATTGCCGACTCGTTTGAAGCTATTATAAACTTTATCGGTCAAAGCACGAACCTCGGTCTTAAATCTACTGCAACGAACGCATCGAACAACGCGTGGAACGCCGAAACCGTAACGCAGTCTTTTAACGATGAAAGACAGGTATGGCTGTTCACGTACGTCCCCGAAACAGGTGCATACGTTGTAACGAACAAGGCACATCCAAAGGCCGCGCTTGACGTTTCGGGTGCTTCTCTTGCAAACAATGCAAACCTTGCAACGTATACCGATAACGGTGTTGACAATCTCCACCAGCAAATGTATATTTACGAAAGAATACCGGGTGAATATTCTTTATCACCTGCACATTCAAGCGGTAAGGTCGTTGAAATTGCAGGCGGATATACAGAACCCGGCAAAAACGTATCCATTTATGAATATAACAGAACCGTAGCACAAAGGGTAACTCTTTCGTTTTATTTCGATCAAAATCTCAAAGGTGCAGTATACGACGAAGAATTTTACAGAAACAAGTATTATTCGGAGAAAAACGTACGCAGAAAAACAGGTGACGATCTTTACGAGCATTTTCTCAGTATAGGTCTTTACAGAGGATATCAGGGAAGTCCAACGTTTTCCGTGTCGCACTATCTTGAAAACAATGACGATGTAAAAGCAGACTGTCCGAACGGCTATTACGAAGCCCTTATGCACTATCTGAACACAGGTATCAATACCGAAAATTATAAGACCGCACCTGCTGCCGATTTCGGTGAAAAGTTTACAGCTACAGTAAACAGCACGTCAGCTAACGTAAATATAGGTGTTGCGAATACGTCATCAAATGCCGACGGCACGGTTTATACGGTAAAGTCGAGAACAAGAAATGACGAAGCCGACGCACAAAAGTGGATGTTCGTACGCAATGATGACGGCTCGTATACGCTTAAGAACGTGCTTTCGGGCACTGTTATGAGTGCAGAAGGCGGATCTTTTGAAAAAGGTACACTCGTGAATACGTCCCCGTCGGAAAATTCAACGTCACAGAGATGGTTCTTCTACGAAAGAACACCCGGTAACTTCGTAATATCTCCTGCTCATTCATCGGGTACTCTTGTCCTCGGTGTTCAGGAAAGCGCCCTTGTCGAAGGAACACAGGCAGATCTTTATACTTATCTGGCAGTTCCCGCACAGCTTTATGACGTTACAATTCTTGATTATCCCGGTGAGCACAAGTGCGACGTAAACCACGACGGTACTATAAATGCAAAAGACCTTCTCAGAGTTGCAAAGCACGTAAAGCAGCCGCTTCTGTATGCGTACGTCACGGATTCGGATATAAACTGTGACGGCGTGATAGACTATGCTGACGTTGAACTTGTAAGACAAAGCATAGGCAAAAACTACGGTATTTCTTACAAAACTCTCACACCCGACAGCTCCTTCACAACGCCCGAATATACGCAATACACGGAAAATCACACGCTTATTTCTTACGATAATATTTCGCTTGAAACGTATGAAGCCGTATATGCAGGCTTTATATCAGACGGATGCGAATTATACAGCGATACGGTGAAAGGAAGTATTCACGCAACGACGTTTGTCAAGGGTGACGACTTTTATCATATGTATTGGGCTGAAAACAGCCGCAGACTCCGTATTGCAGAAGCGAAGGGATCTGCTGATGATCTTCCTTCAAAAAATGCAGTTTTATCCAAAGGCGTTACACCTTCAATAACACAGCTTAAATCGTCATATCTTAACGGTATGGGATATATAGTGAAGCTTTCCGACGGCACGTTTATCGTTGTTGACGGCGGTTATACGAATGAACAGGACATACTTTACAGTAAACTCGTCGAGCTTAATAACGGAAGTAAAGAAAAAATAATTATCCGTGCATGGCTTATCACACACTCACATAACGACCATTATGAATGCTTTATGGCGTTTGCACAGAAATACGCATCCGCTGTAACGCTTGAGCGCTTTATGTACTGCCCCGAAACGCCTGCCGTTGCAAAATCATCGTGGCATACCGCTTTCTATACGGGCGATATCTACAAGTACGTAAATATGTTCAAAGGCGTGAAGATACTTACGATACATACGGGTATGGAATTTACGTTCGGTGACGTCCGTATGGAAATACTTTACACACCTGATGATATGCTGATCGAATACAACCCCGATGACCAGAATGAAATGAGCGTTATCTGCCGTTTCTACACGGACAAAAAGAATGCGCTTATTCTCGGTGACTCTGGAAGCGGTGTTGCAAGAAAACTCGAGCAATATTACGGAAATTACCTTAAAAGTGATATCTGCCAGGCATCGCACCACGGTGTTGAGGACTTCCCGCTTTCAACGTACAATATAATCAGAGCGCCTATTATGTTCTATCCTTGCAGTCAGGCTCTTTACGATCTTAACGAAAGATTTGACGACGTAAGAGATGCTATAGCAAACTCCGATTATATCAAGGAAATACTCATTCACCAACACGGACATTATACACGTTCACTCAAATAAGATAGTCAAATAAAGTGGTAAAGCGGTGATTTGTTACTACGTTAACGTTTAAATGTTATAACAAAAAAGCAGGTATCTTGCAGATGATACCTGCTTTGTCATTTTATGTAAGGTATTTAAAAAAATACAAAAAAGCTTTGCAAAGAACACGTTTTTCAAACACTAAAACAATATTCCGCCTCTTGCTTTTTTGATTTACGTATGGTACAATGTATAAAGAGAAAATAATAAAATTTTAAAAGGAGGATCTTTTATGAAAAATTCACTCAGGCGCATTACCGCGCTTTGTCTTGTTGCGGTAATGATCTTTGCTGTAATTCCTTTTACGGCAAACGCAGCGGAATGGATTCCGGCGGACTACAAGAACTATGTATTTGACGCTGAATACTACGCTGCAAAATATCCGGAGGTCGTAAAAGCATACGGCTCGTCCGAAACAGCACTTTACAATCATTTCTTGGAAAAGGGTGTTGCGGAAGGTAAGAAGGGAAGCCCTACTTTCTCAGCGAAGGACTTTCTCTACTTCCACGCTGACCTTAAAGAAAAGTTTGGCACGGATTACGAAGCTGCTTTGCTTCACTACTGCAGCACACGTACACCCAGCACAAACTATCAGACGACTTCCAATAAGTATTTTGCGGGTACGTTTGATGCTGTAATTTCACGTGATTCCGACACGGCGAACGGCGCATTCAATGTAGGTGTTTCATCAACAGCAACGAGTGCAGCGGCAGGTAAGTACAACGTACAGGCAGTAGCGGCTGACATAACCGATACAAAGCAGATCTGGACTTTCAAATTCAATGCTGCTGATAACTCGTACACTATCACGAACAAGTTTACAGGCACGGTTCTCGATGTAAACGGCGGTTCGAAAAACAGCGGCACAAACGTAAGTACGTACAATTCAAACGGCTCTGCCGCACAGAAATGGCGTTTGTACGAAAGACTTCCCGGTCAGTACGTTATCGCTCCCGTTCATGCATCGGGATTTGTTGTACTTGATATCGGCGGTTCTACTGCAAACGGTACAAACGTACAGACATACAAGTACAATCACACACCCGCACAGCTTTTCAATATTCAGGTACTCATTCCCGACGCTGTCAAATCGACGGTGTTTGATTACGGCTACTATGCGGCAAAATATCCTGAGGTTGCTTCAAAATACGGTTCAACTCAGGAAGAGCTTTATGAGCACTTCACAAAGTTCGGTCTTATGGAAGGCAAGCAGGGAAGCCCTGTATTCAGCGCAAGATATTATATAGATAACAACCCCACGGTAAAATCCTCCACGGGTAACCACCTCACAGCGGCTCTTATGCACTATTATAACACGGGCAGAAATACAAAGGGACTTAAAACAGCTCCTTCTTCATTCATTGCCGATACGTTTGAAGCAACTATCAACCATTCCGGCGCAAACATCAATATAGGTATTGCCGCAAACGCGACAAGCGCTTCAAATAACGCATGGAACGTGCAGACTGTAAATCCTTCGGAAACGGATACAAAGCAGGTATGGACGTTCAAATATAATGCAGCTGACGGTTCTTACAGAATAATCAATAAGGCATATCCGAAAGCTGCTATTGATACTTCGGGTGTTGCTATAACAAACTCGACAAACATCGCAACTTATACGAATACCGGCTCGGATGACGCGCACAGACGTTGGTTCCTCTTTGACAGAGGTGACGGAAGATACGTAATTTCACCAGCACACTCTTCCGGTAAGGTTATGGATGGTGCAGGCGGCGGAAAAACTGCCGGAAAGAATATTCAGCTCTATACCTACAACGGTACAACTGCACAGATATTCACACTTTCCTGCTACATTCCCACGGCTATAAAGGATGTAGTCTTTGATGTGGATTTCTACAGAAGCGAACATTACAACAACTATGATGTATATAAGCTCAGCAACAGCGAGCTTTACAAGCACTTCCTTACAAGAGGACTTTTCGCAGGTATGCAGGGAAGCCCCGTGTTCGATGCAACCTACTATCTTGAAAACAATGCAAGCGTTAAGGCTGCATGCGGAACAAACCTCTATTCTGCAGTAATGCACTACTACAATACAGGCAGAAACACAAAGGGCTTCAAGACAGCACCCGCTGCAGATCTTGGCTCAAAGTTTGAAGCAACGATCAACCACACAGGCGCAAGCATCAACGTTGGTATCGCTTCAAATGCAACGAATGCGTCAAATAACGCATGGAACGTACAGACAGTTACATCTTCAAACAGCGATGCTACACAGACTTGGGTATTTACCCGTAAGCCCGACGGTTCTTATATGATAACGAACAAGGCTCATCCCAATGCGGCACTTGACGTTTCCGGCGTTGCTATAGCGAACTCTACGAATATTGCAACGTATACAAATACAGGTGTTGACGATCTTCACAGACACTGGTATCTGTACGAAAGAATACCCGGTTGCTACGTTATCTCACCTGCACATTCTTCCGGTAAGGTTGTGGATATCGCAGGCGGCTATAAGTCTGCAGGCAAGAATATCCAGCTCTACACATACAACCACAGCACGGCACAGTACTACAATTTAACAATACTGAACCATACAGAAACAGGTAATTCCGTGTGGTATAAGACACTCACGCCCGACGATAAGTTTACAACACCTCTTTATCCTTCGACAGCAGACAAACACACTCTGCTTTCTTACGAGGACGTTTCCATCGAAGAATACAAAGAGATATACAAGGGCTTTGTAGATAAGGGCTTTGAAATATACAGCGACTCCGTAAAGGGCGCTTTGTACACAACAACATTTGTTGACGGTGAAGATTTCTATCACGTATACTGGTCTTACAACACACGTGAGCTCAGAATCGTAGAAGCTATAGGCTCGGCTGATTGCCTCCCTGCAAAGGATGCTATCGTATCCAAGGGTATAACACCTTCTATAACACAGCTTCAATCTTCATATCTCAACGGTATGGGATATATCGTACAGCTTTCCGACGGTTCGTTCATCGTTGTTGACGGCGGTTATTCCGATCAGCACGACGGAGTTTACAACAAGCTCGTTGCACTCAACGGCGGAAAGAAGGAAAACATCGTTATCCGTGCATGGCTCCTTACACACGCACATAACGACCACTACGAATGCTTCGTATCGTTTGCTCAGAAATATGCATCCGCTGTAACACTTGAGCTCTTTATGTACTGTCCCGAAACACCCGAGGCAAGACGCAGCGGTTGGGGCGGAATATTGACATGGGGTGAAATATACGACTATGTCAATATGTTCGACGGCGCTAAGGTTCTTACAGTACACACGGGTATGGATCTTAAATTCGGTGACGTCAATATGGAAATACTCTTCACAGCTGACGATCTCCTTATGGATTACACACCTTACGATCAGAACGAAATGAGCGTTGTTTCACGTTTCTACACAAGCAGCAAGAAAGCTCTTGTACTTGCTGACGCAGGTGACGAAGTTGCAAGAAAGCTTGAATATTACTACGGTTCGTACCTCAAGAGTGATATATGCCAGGCGGCTCACCACGGTGTTGAGGACTTCCCGCTTTCAACGTACAACATAATCAAAGCACCCACAATGTTCTATCCTTGCAGCCAGGCTCTTTACGATCTTAACGAAAGAGCTAATGATGTACGTGATGCAATAGCAGCTTCAAGCTATATAAAGGAAATACTTATCCACCAGCACGCTCACTACACACGTCCGCTTAAATAATTAAAAACATTTGTCCTATTGACAAAAAAAGGGGCTGCCGACTTGAGTCGGCAGCCCTCGTTTTGATTGAAGGGATCAGTTTGTGACAAATTTCAAAGTGTTGTCGTGAAAATCAAATCCTTCGCCGCAGCTTTCCGTGAACGGTATTTCGGACGGATTGTATACGGTTATTTTGTTGTCGTAAATTGATACGTTTTTCTGTGTTGTGGAGGTGTCGGGTACTCTGAAAACGGCGTTCAATATCGGCTGTGTCGTATCGTTACAACGCAAGTCAACTTTGTTTCCGTATATTTCAACACCGTCAACGTTTCCGAACATAAATGCGTCTTTCCACGAAACGATATCAAGTGTGTTGTTTCTGAAAATGATGTTGGTATAGGTGTACGAACGCTCAGATTCTACGTAAACGCTGAATCCGATAACGTGAGCGGATGCCTGCGGGGCAGGCTCGTCGTGCGTGTGTATGTAGTTTTCTTCGATCACTACGTTGTCAACGCTTCCGTTGAATACCGCTAAGATCTCATCGTGGGACACTTTTTCGATGTGGTTGTTGATTATCTGCACGTTTTTACAGTTGCTTATCCAGATACCGCCGCCGACTGTGCTGTGCGATAAATTAAGCACGGTCGAGTTTTTGATAACTATATCGTGTGCGCCTTCCTGCATCCAGATTGATGTTACGTGACGGTCGTTTTCGGTGTTGTAAGGTGTTCTTACCGTTACGTTGTCGAGCGTTACGAAGCTTGCATTGCCTATATAAAGCTGGACGTGGTCGTTGTTTCTGAAAAGGGTGTTTTTGCCTTCCGTTTCGTCACAGCTTATGATGAGGTTTTTAATAGTTATATTGCTTGAATTATCGTTTATAATGAAGTCCTGCCAGTTTACAACGCCTGTTTCGTAGTCGTTTGATATGACGGCACCTCGTCCGTTTATCGTTTTGTTGTGTACGTTTGAGATCTGAAGCCTTGCTTTTTGAGTATATTTTGCCGATTCAAATTCAACGGTCGTGGCGTTTGAAAAGACGAAAGCTGTGTTTATGGCTGTCTGGTCTGCCATTATGCCGTTTGCCTTTGTGCCGAATTGATCGACTGTTATGACCTTTTCATCACCGACTTTAAATGGAATAAGCGTTGCATATTTTCCGTCTGCTATCTGCACCGAACTGCAGTTTACGTATCCTGAGTTTATTTCAAATATTCCGCCGCCGCAGCCGAATCCTTCGTGATGTGAGGTTATACCGACGGTGTCGCCGACTGAAAGATTGGCAGCATCGCTTTTTAGTGCGTTAAAAGAAGAATAAAGGGTTTTTACCGAATAGAAATAGACAGAAACAGCGGATCCCCCGTTCTTTACCTGCCAATTGTCGTAATCCCAGAAGAGAAAGCTGTCATTTTCCGAGCCTCTTACATAAACGGAATAATTGCCTTTTTCGGGAACGGATGACACTTTTACACCGTCTACGTATATTTCTTTTTCAAAATATCCGCATTCGGAACAAACGCCGTCTGTAAATGAATGTCCTGTCGCTTTGACTACGTTGTCGGAAAAGGTGTAATCGCAAACGGTGCAAAAATGCTCTGTGCTTCCGTCCTCGGTACACGTCGGCAGATGCTTTTTGATCTCCATTGTGTGTATATGCCCACTCGTGACGTCGGTATCGGATGCGGTGTCTGTTCCTTGACAAGCAGCGAGCGTTACAGCACCGAGCAGTATGCCTGCAAGTAATCTCTTTTTATACATCTTTTTCTCCAAAATAAGTATTTTTCTCATTATAACATCTATTACATAAAATTGCAAGGATTTATAGAGATTAAAAATAAAAAAATTAAACAGTAAAGTTTACAATATTTCCGTTGTATTTATATGCGGTGCGATGTATAATTGAAATTACGGTTTTTAAAAAAAATCAAAGGAGCAAAAAATATGAATATCAAACGGATCTTATCCGCTGCGACTGTTTTTTCTTGTTTATTGTCTTCATTGTATATTACGGTGTCGGGTGTACAGATGTCTGAATATGACGAAACCGATGCTGTAAACACTGTCTTGACCGAAAACGTACAAACTGCCGATGACGGTACACTTATGCTCTCCGGTGATTGCGGTATGAGTGAGGATGATGACGTCAGTTGGTCGCTTTACGATGACGGAACGCTTGTTATAAGCGGTGAAGGCCGTATGGCAAACTATACGCTGTCATCCCGGTCGCCGTGGTACAACTCCTGCTCGGATATTTATAATATCGTGATAGAGGACGGAATAACGTATATAGGAAGCTATGCTTTTTTCGGCTGTGATGCGATGACATCCGTTACTGTCGGATGCGGTGTTGAAGCTATGGGCTTCAGAG
The DNA here is from genome assembly GCA_045657205.1 of Eubacteriales bacterium. Taxonomy (GTDB): domain Bacteria; phylum Bacillota; class Clostridia; order Oscillospirales; family CAG-272; genus RGIG7213. Next base: position 2,808 of record JAZOSS010000065.1, on the reverse strand, counting down.
CGTTTTACGGCTGTGAGTCCCTTGCAAGAGTGCATATAAAAAGTGTTTCAAAATGGTGCGCTGTCAGCTTTGAAAAGGAATCAAATCCGTTTTGCAATAACGCTCATCTTTATATTGACGGCGAGATTGTAACGGAGCTTTTTATCCCCGAAGGTGTTGCATCGGTAAACGATTACGCATTTTACGGATGTTTGAGTCTTGCATCGGTTACAGTGCCGACGAGCCTTGCGAGCATAGGTGCTGATGCGTTTAAATACTGCACGAGCATTACGGACGTTTACTACGTTGGAAGCGAAGAACAGTGGGAAAAAATATCCGTAGGGCAGGGAAATACACCGCTTATCTCGTCTTGCATTTCGTATAACTGTGTTGCTGTGGTGCGTATTGAAATTGCAACGCTTCCCGAAAAGCTTGAATATCTCTACGGAGAGGGGCTTTTGCTTGACGGAATAAAGGTAAATGAGGTGTATTCAGACGGAACGGCGAAGGAAATTACGGATTATACCGTGTCGGGGTACGATAAATATTCGTACGGAACACAGAATATCACAGTATCGTATGAAGAATATTCGTGTTCATTTACAGTTACCGTAAATAAAGAAAAACCGACGTATATCCCAGTTACGGTAAGCTTTTTGACAAATGTTGCTCCCGGCACGACTGTCGGTGATATCCATAAATACTTTGAACCTAACGGCATAAGCGTTTCGTTCCTTGACGAATATTTGACGATGGACGACGTTGTTTCAACGGGAACGCGTGTGCGTATTTACGAAGGTGCGGAGCAGATATGCGAATATATCATCGTAATAAAAGGCGACGTCAACTGCGACGGTGAAATAAACGGACAAGACCTTGTACACCTGACGGGTTACATAAACGGCGTCTGGGTAATAACTTATCCGCAATATGCCGATATTGACGGAAACGGTTTTATAAACGAGAATGATAAAACGGCTCTTTCCGAAATGATAATGAAGTTGAAGTGAATACTTGAGTCGTAATAAAAAGGCAGACACATGGATTTTTCTGTGTGTCTGCCTTTAGCTGTATAGTTGATTGGTAAATTCTTATTTGTTTAACTGTTTTCGGAAATCCATTTCTTTGACCGGGTGAACAATATTTCGGACATCAAATTGAAATCTACCGTGTCCCCGTTTTTTAAATTCAAAAAGGTGTTGATGATAGTCTGTTCATCGGGGGCGGCGGCTGATATCAGTTCTTTTTGATGCTTGATGTATTTTCCTGTTTGCTTGAAGACGATTGCCTGCACAACGAAAGAGGCTGATTTATATAGTCCTTGCAGAATTTCATCGCTCTTTTCGTGCAGCATATTATGTACACATCCATGATAGATGTTGCAAGCGCCGATCTTGATTGCTCTTTTTACAGCCGTTTCGTCAATTACCGTAAGCAATTCATCAAGATTTCCTTTTATCGGGGACGTATCATGGTAAAACTGAAAAAGGTCGGAAGGCTCCCAATTAAGAAGCTCGTTCTTCCCTGAAAGAAAACCGCAAATCAATTCTCTGTGAGGAAGTGTATCCAACATTCTATGATAAGTTTGGATGTCCATAGCGGACAATTCATCCAGAATAACGACAACGTCAATGTCGCTTGTTTCTGTTGCTTCACCACGGCCATAACTGCCTTGCAAGCCGACAAAACAAATGCGATCCCCGAAAGCCACGTTTAATGTCTGCAAGAAGTCTTGCATCCAAGCGGTAATATCTATCATTGTATGTACCTCGCCAAATTTTCATTTATCGGTTAGATCATATCACATTTTTGAAAAAGAATCAAGGTGTAACTTTGTGTATCGTCAAAAGTGAAGCTGCGGCAAGCCGCAGTGAAGTTATGCTCTGCGGCATAGTGAAGAGCAGACGCTTCGCTTACTGCGTGAAGTTAAGTGTTCCGCATATCGTGCCGAAAGCACACTTCACGCACGAAGTGCGCTTCACTTGCGAAGCATACTTCACGTTCCGCGCAAGCGGAACACTTAGTTCAAAAAACGCACCTTTGTCGGTAGACAAAAGTGCGTTTTTTGTTGGCTGCGGATGAAGGATTTGAACCCTCACATACAGAGTCAGAGTCTGCTGTGCTACCCTTACACAAATCCGCAATATTCACCGTTCCGCTTGGGAACAGTGTGTATTATAGCAGAATGTTTTGCATTTGTCAACACCTAAACGCAAAATTTTTCTGATTTTTTTGTTTTTTTATTATTTTACACATTTATTTCGGATAATAAACGAGTTTTCGTGTCAAAATTTCCGATCTGTATGGCATAGCATCGGCGGCACCTTTTCTCATTACGCAAAGCGATGCGGCAGTATTTGCAAATTCAAGTGCATCCTCGATATCCATTCCTTCTGCAAACGCAGTGCAGAATGCACCGTTGAAGGAATCACCCGCGCCCGTTGTATCAACTGCCTCCGTTTTTATAGCTTTCGTCGGAAGATATCCGTAATATCCGAAATAAAGCGAGCCTTGTTCCCCGAGCGTTGTTATGATATTCTTTACACCCTTAAGCATAAAGAATTTTGAAGCACGTTCGGCTTCCGCCTCGTTTGATACCTTCATTGAAGAATAATATTCAGCCTCTGCGTGATTAGGCGTTATGAAATCTGCCGAATACACAAGCTTCGGCGGTATATCCTTTGCAGGTGCAGGATCGAACACGACTGTAACTCCGTGCTTTTTTGCAAGAGTAAGCGTACAGGAAAGGCACTCCGTGTTCGTTTCGTTTTGCATAAGAATTATCTTGCTTTCCGATATTTCTTTTTTGGCAGCGTATATATCGCTTAC
>JAZOSS010000064.1:0-28753 GCA_045657205.1 Eubacteriales bacterium | reverse complement strand
TTGTACATCATTATCCACGTGCAGTGCATATCCATCGTCGTCATATCGTTAACGGATGAATACAAAGTCGAACCTATCGACATACCTTCTGTGTAGTTTCTGTCATACCAGGGAGAATCAAGGTTGATGGAATCTACGTTGTAAAGGTTCAGAAGGAGGTCGCCTGCAGCAGCGGAAGACGTCGCGGAAGTACTCATAAATATAAGGTCGAAGCTCTTATCGTTGGAGCTCAAGCTTCCGGATACGATAGTGTAAATGCTGTCTTTAAGCGTTGTGTTGATCTTGATGCCGTATTTTTCCTCAACCGCCTTGTAGCGCGCATATTGTGCGTGCGCCAAAACTTCATCGGAGTCTTCTTCGGGGCAAATTATATTACCTGCCGTCCAGCCTTCGCCGCCCTGACCGATTATGTCAAACTCATAATCGCTGTCAAAGGAAACTTCGGGAACTTCAAGCTCAAGTCTTTGCTCGGCAACACCCGTCACAACAGCAGCGGTAGTTTCGTCTTCACCGTCGTTACAGCCGAAAAGCGAAAGCGGCACGATCATGAGAAGACAAAGAAATAATGCTGTAAGTTTTTTCATGGTAATTCCTTTCTTTATTTTTAGTTATCACAATTATATACTACTTTATGTGTTCTGTCAAGCGTTAATTTATCTGCTTTCGTTGACTTTTTCGTTAAAATTATAAAAATGATGTTGATTTTACAAAAAATATATAGTATAATATGACCATTATAATAGGAGTAGTGTCGCATGAACGCATCTGAAAAACAAAAGAAAATTAGAAATTTTTGCATAATAGCACATATAGACCACGGCAAATCCACTCTGGCGGACCGTATTCTTGAACACACGCAGACGGTGTCAAGCCGAGATATGACAGAACAGCTCCTCGACAATATGGATATCGAAAGAGAAAGAGGAATAACGATAAAGGCACGTGCCGTCAAGCTTGAATATAAAGCTCCCGACGGTGAAACGTATATTCTCAACCTTATAGACACACCCGGACACGTTGACTTTAACTACGAGGTGTCAAGATCGCTCAACGCCTGCGAAGGCGCACTTCTCGTCGTTGACAGCACACAGGGTATCGAGGCGCAGACACTTGCAAATGCATACCTTGCATCTGACAATAACCTTGAAATAGTCCCCGTTATAAACAAAATAGACCTTCCCGCCGCTGATGTTGAACGCGTAAGAGCGGAAATTGAGGATATTATAGGCATCCCCGCCGATACAGCCCCTGCAATATCGGCAAAGGCAGGACTCAATATTCCGTCGGTGCTTGAAAAGATAGTGTCGGATATTCCGTGCCCCGTAGGGGATGAAAACGCACCGCTTAAATGCCTTATATTTGACTCTTATTACGATTCTTACAGAGGAGTCGTTGTTTATATAAGAGTTATGGAAGGCAAGCTCAAAGCAGGACAGCGTATAAGAATGATGAATACGGGTGCTGAATTTGACGTTGTCGAAATAGGCACGATGGAGCCGTTCGGACTTTGCAAAACCGATACGCTCAGTGCAGGAGAGGTCGGATATATAACTGCAAGCATCAAAACGGTAACGGACACGCGTGTGGGCGATACGGTAACTTTGGCTGAAAATCCCACAAAAGAGCCTTTGCCCGGCTTTAAAAAGTGTATGCCGATGGTGTATTCGGGTATATATCCCGCAGACGGTGCAAAATACCAGGATCTCAAAGACGCACTTGAAAAATTACAGCTTAACGACGCATCATTGACGTACGAGCCTGAAACGTCGGCAGCTCTCGGTTTCGGCTTCAGATGCGGATTTTTGGGACTTCTCCATATGGAGATAATACAGGAAAGACTTGAACGTGAGTTCAATTTAGACCTCATAACGACAGCCCCAAGCGTTATTTATAAGATAAAAAAGCGCACCGGCGAGGTCGTGTTCATAGATAACCCCTTGAACTACCCGTCGCCCGACGAAATAGAAATACCGTACGAGCCTATGGTAAAGGGAAATATTATGACACCGGTTGACTACGTCGGCGGTATAATGGACCTTTGCCAGGACAGACGAGGCGTATTTTACGATATGAAATATCTCGATTCAACGAGAGTCGAGCTTCATTACCGCCTGCCTCTCAACGAAATAGTGTACGACTTTTTCGATGCTCTGAAAAGCAGAAGCAAGGGTTACGCATCTCTTGATTACGAGCTTGACGGATACGATGAAAGTAAGCTCGTAAAGCTTGATGTGCTTTTGAACGGTGACGTCGTCGACGCTCTTTCTTTCATAGTCCACGCGGATAAAGCGTACGGCAGAGCAAGAAAGATCGTTGAAAAATTAAAGGATAATATACCGCGCCAGCTCTTTGAAGTACCCGTGCAGGCGGCTATCGGCGGCAAGATAATTGCAAGAGAAACGGTAAGGGCAATGCGTAAGGACGTCCTTGCAAAGTGCTACGGCGGCGATATCACAAGAAAGAAAAAACTGCTTGAAAAGCAGAAAGAAGGTAAAAAACGTATGCGCTCACTCGGAACGGTCGAAGTTCCGCAGGAGGCGTTTATGGCGGTGCTTAAGCTTGATGAGTGATAAAGTCGGAGTATATATACACGTTCCGTTTTGCAAAAAAAGATGCTCGTATTGTGATTTTTATTCCGGAGCGGATATATCCATGGCGGATGAGTATACGAAGGCACTTGTAAAGCATATAAATACGTATGAGAATATCGGGTGCGATACCGTCTATTTCGGCGGAGGAACGCCGACGTATTTCGGAGAGGATCGCCTTTGTGACGTTTTGAATGCTGTAAAAACCGCTTTTGACGTTTGTGAAAATGCTGAAATAACAGCGGAGTGCAACCCCAAAACGGTAAGCCTTGACGGACTTATGAAAATGAGAAAAAGCGGTTTTAACCGCTTGAGTATCGGTATGCAGTCGGCTGTGCAAAAAGAACTTGACGTTTTGGGAAGAATAAATACGGCATCCGACGTTGAAAATACCGTTTCTATGGCACGAAAGGCAGGCTTTGATAATATAAGCCTTGATCTTATGTACGGAATACCGTATCAGACGCCCGATTCGTTTTCAGAAACACTTGATTTTGCGCTGTCACTTTCCCCTCACCATATATCCGCGTATATGCTGAAGCTTGAAGAGGGAACACAGCTTTGCAAAAATGCGGATAAATATCCGTTTGCAAGCGAAGACGAGATCGTTGAAATGATGTCGCTGTGTAATGATACACTTGAAAAAAACGGAATTTTCCGATATGAAATATCAAATTATGCAAAAAAGGGAATGGAAAGCCGTCATAATCTGAAATACTGGAACAGGGATGAATATATATCCTTCGGTCCTTCATCATCATCATTTTATAAAGGAAGACGGTACACCTACACACCGTGCATCGGTGACTATACAGACTTCTGCTTCGGAAAGCGTGACGAAAAAGACGTGCTTTCAGAGGAAGAATTTCCGACAAAAAAAGAAGCGGAAGGCGAATATATAATGCTCCGCCTCCGTCTTGCAGAGGGCATATCAAAAGCCGAATATAAAAAAATGACGGGAAAAGATTTTGACACCGAATACGGAGAAAAAATAAAAAAATACGTATCACTCGGATTTATGAAAAATACCGAAAGGGTAAGCTTTACCGATAAAGGCTTTGCACTTTCAAACGTGATTTTGAGTGATATCGTGGAATTTTAAAGGAGATCTGTATGAAAAATACATTTATAAAAATATTATGCGTACTTGTTTTGACGGGAATGCTTACGTCGTGCTCGGGCAAAGATGCGGTAACTACTGCCGAAAACGTCGGTATGATAGGTAACACAGCACCCGGGACGGATAAAGAAACAAAAGATGAGATAACGACAAGTGCTGAAACGGAGGACGTTGAAACAGTCATTTCTTACGTAACCGAAGCACCTGCCGAATACGACGATTCGTGGGAAACTGCAAGTATGGAAGATCAGATACTTGCAGATGACGAAAACTGGTCCGTGACGGGAAAACCTGTATATAAAGACGGATATATGGGAGTTGACGAGCCTGCAATGTTCGACGTTGCCTGCCTTACCCCCGTCGGTCCCGAGGAATCGTACAGATTTGAGTTTGAACTTAAAACCTCACAAACGGAAAAAGACGATAAGTGGCTTACGCTTTTTGCAGGCCTCCGTATTGAATCCGAAAGCGGAATAGCAGACGAGCAGAACGGTCTTTGGATATCGTTCAAAAACGGAGTTATGGGTATAAAGGGTGCAGCGAACGGCACTTGGAACGAAGGAGTAACGGAGCTTCCTTTGCCTTTTTCCTTTGAAGATACCTTCCGCCGCGTTTGCATTGAAGACGACCGCGTTTCAAACGAAATTAAAATTTATCAGTCGGATGACAACGGTGTAAACGTACTCGTTTACAAGCTTGCGATAGTAAATGCTGACGGATATTCTGTAATAAATGTTTTTTCAAGTGCTGATAATTTTGAAAATACTGTGCAAAGCATCGTGCTTGATACCGACCTTTCATTTTACAAAAACGGCTACGTCAAGCTCTGGAATCACAACAGAGGCGGCGTATACGTTAAAAATCTTGCAATAAAGATAATATAAGATGAATAAAATAGAAATATTCGATTCGACTCTCCGTGACGGAGCACAGGGGCAGGGAGTTTCCTTTTCCGTTTCGGACAAAATCAAAATAACGAAAACGCTTGACGATTTCGGTGTCGATTATATAGAGGCGGGATTTCCCGCTTCCAACCCAAAAGACGAAGAATTTTTCAAGTGTATGAAAGAAGAAAAACTGAAAAACGCGAAGCTGTGCGCCTTCGGAAGAACGGTAAAGCACGGTACGTCCCCGAAGGATGATCCCGCCGTGCAAAGCCTTGTGGCATCCGGAGCCGATGCGCTGTGCGTATTCGGCAAAACCTCCGTAAGCCATATACAAAATGTTTTGGGGATAACGGAGGAGGAAAATCTCGTTCTGATAAAGGAAACGGTGCAGTATCTGAAAGCTTACGCGCAAGAGGTAATATTTGACGCCGAGCATTTCTATGCAGGATATTCCGAAAACAGAGAATATGCCCTGAAGGTTCTTAAAACTGCCGAAGAAGCAGGAGCCGACGTGCTTTGCTTGTGCGACACGAACGGCGAAACGATGCCGTACGAGGCGTACGAAATAACGAAGGATGTATGCTCTTTGTTTCCTAATACGAGAATAGGCGTTCATTTTCACGACGATACGGGCTGTGCCGTTGCAAATTCGATACTTGCAACAAAGGCGGGCGCAAGACAGATACAAGGTACGTTTTTGGGCTTTGGCGAAAGATGCGGAAACGCAGACCTTTCCGTAATATTGCCCAATCTTAAATTCAAATACGGATTTGAATTTCCCTGCGAAATGAAAAAACTGAAAAAGACGGCAAATAAGATATCTGAAATTTCAAATATCGGAATAAGACCGAATAAACCGTACATAGGAAAAAACGCTTTTCATCATAAAGCGGGTATGCACGTCGATGCAGTGAAGAAACATACGCCGTCGTTTGAGCATATAGACCCCGCACTCGTCGGTAACGAACGTAAGTTTTTGCTGTCCGAAATGTCGGGCAGAAACACCCTTCTGGATCACGTAAGGGCGATAATGCCCGAGGCTGACAAAAATTCTCCCGAACTTTTGACAGCGCTTGAAGTGCTTAAAGAAAAGGAGCATTTCGGCTACCATTACGAGGCGGCGGAAGCATCGCTGAAGCTGTTGCTTGAAAGGACGTTTTATAAGTACAATCCGCATTTTGAGGTGCTTCTTTATAAGACGACCGACGATTACCCCTCGGGTACGGGCGGTATGACCTCGGGCGCTATGGTCCAGATAAAGGTGAACGACAAAACGGAAATATCGGCATCTCTCGGTAACGGACCTGTCAACGCACTCGACTCGGCACTGAGACGTGCGCTCATCGTGTTCTATCCGCAAATATCGGAAATGCGCCTTGCAGACTTCAAGGTGCGTGTCATAGATTCTGGAACGTCAACGGCGGCAAAGGTCCGCGTGCTTATCGAATCGACGGACGGTAAAGAAAACTGGACGACAGTCGGCGTTTCACACGATATAATCGAGGCGTGTTTTACTGCACTTGTCGATTCTTTTGAATATAAATTATCAAATTCTTGATATTTCCTATTGATATTTTCATAATTTTATGGTATAATTGTCGCAAATAAGCGATAGAAAGGGGTATTTACGCCGATGCTTGAAAAGGATACGGATAAAACAATTACCTTCAAGATCTCACACGAGAAGGAGAAGGAAACGAAAGAGGCACTTCTGGAAGTGTATAAGGCACTGAAAGAAAAGGGTTATAATCCGATAAATCAGATAGTCGGCTATATCCTTTCGGAAGATCCCACGTACATAACAAACTACAAAAATGCACGCGGTATCATCAGAAAAATTGACAGAGATGAGCTGTTGAATATATTGGTAAGATCATATCTTAATCAATAATTTTGTAAATTTCTGATTTTTCTATTGACAAATGCACATTTTTGTGCTATTATAATCGGGTACGGATAAAGTACCCGTATGCGCTTGTAGCTCAGTGGATAGAGTGCCCGGCTACGAACCGGTAGGTCGAGGGTTCGAATCCCCCCAGGCGCGCCAGAAAAGAACCCACATTTGTCTATGACAAGTGTGGGTTCTTTTCAACTAAGTGTTCCGCTCGCGCGGAACGTGAAGTATGCTTCGCAAGTGAAGCGCACTTCGTGCGTGAAGTGTGCCTTCGGCACGATATGCGGAACACTTAACTTCACGCAGTAAGCGAAGCGTCTGCTCTTCACTATGCCGCAGGGCATAACTTCACTGCGGCTTGCCGCAACTTCACTATTGAAATATTTACAAGCGTGTGATATAATGTTGGGTGCATATCATGTCCGATTCAAAACTCCGCACACAATCCATGGATTTTGCAGTATCTATTATTAATCTTGTAAAAGTCCTTAAAGAAAAAAGAGAATCCATAATATCCAACCAAATCGGCAGAAGCGGCACCTCTATTGGAGCAAACATTCGTGAGGCTCAATACGCTCACGGTAAAGCAGATTTTATTTAAAGCTATATGTTTTATGAGAAGTTGAGTTTATATGCAAAATTGCGAAATTTTGTAACCATTATACAAAAAAAGCTAAGTCTTAGGCTCCTTCTCATAAGGAAGATTACAATTTGTAGGGACCGGCGTCCTCGACGGTCCGTGACACATAAATTTCGGCAGAGAACTTGTTATCTCTGCCGATTTGTGGTATAATGGGGTTAACGAAAAGCCTCTCCCTTTGGGAGAGGTGGCGGCGTAGCCGACGGAGAGGGCAAATTGTTGCAACGACTACCCTCTCACCCGCTACCGCGGGAGCTCTCCCTAAGGGAGAGCCTAAAGATACGTGCATCTTTAGGGGTATGGGCTTTGCCCGATGCATTTGTAAAACAAATGCGAAACTGGCGATAAAGCGGAACGATAAGAATTTGACGGAGAAAAATATAATGATTGATATTAGAACAATGACAATATCCGATTATGACGGTGTCTATCATTTGTGGATCAACACCCCAGGAATGGGATTGAACTCAACAGATGACAGTAAAGAAGGCATAGAGAAATTTTTGAAGCGAAATCCGACAACAAACTTTGTAGCTGAACACAACGGCGAAATTGTTGGAGTTATTATGGCAGGACACGATGGTAGACGCGGATACATTTATCATACTGCGATTTTGCCGTTTTATAGGAACAAAGGGTTAGCCAAACAACTTGTTGATTGCGCAATATCTGCATTGGATAAAGAAGGTATAAACAAAGTTGCCTTAGTCGCTTTTAGGAAGAACAATATCGGGAACGGCTTCTGGGAGCATATTGGCTTTATGGAAAGAGAAGATTTGGTATACAGAAACAAAAACATTCGTGAGTTGAAGAGAATCGACACTTGATGCTGATGGAGTTTTATAAATTTCAATTTGTCGAATAGCCCCCCGACAGACCTTTGAAAATCTGTCGGGGTTAATTATTTGTTTTCTGCGGAGCAATTATGCCTTTTTGGACCGTCGAGGACGCCGGTCCCTACAAGGAGAAATCAAACTTCCTTATGAGAACCTCCCTTTTGACTTGGCTTTTTTAACATTTCGTAACAAATACGCCTTTACACTTGAATTAAATCGTATAAATTGTTATAATGATTAAAATAAAATATAAATGGAGAATTTTATGAAGGATCAAAAGGAATTCAAGCCGTACGTTCCGGCAGAAAAAATTACTCCCGAGATCACGGTAACGTCGATCATAATGGGTATTCTTCTGTCCGTAATATTCGGTGCGGCAAACGCATATCTCGGATTGCGTGTCGGTATGACGGTTTCGGCATCTATCCCCGCTGCCGTTATCGCTATGGGCGTAATACGTGTTATAATGCGTAAAAACTCAATACTTGAAAGTAATATCGTTCAGACCATCGGCTCCGCAGGTGAATCCGTTGCCGCAGGTGCAATATTCACGCTTCCCGCTCTTTTTTTATGGGCAAAGGACGGTACGATGGAAAAGCCGGGAATGGTTGAAATAACGCTTATAGCGGCTCTCGGCGGTCTGCTCGGCGTATTTTTTATGGTTCCGCTTCGTAACGCTTTGATCGTTAAGGAACACGGCATTTTACCCTATCCCGAAGGAACGGCGTGTGCAGAGGTTCTTTTGGCAGGCGAAGAAGGCGGTGCCAACGCATCTACCGTTTTTGCAGGTATGGGCTTTGCCGCAATATTCAAATTTATCATTGACGGCCTTAAGCTGTGTGCAGGTGAGATAACCTTCGCTGTCAAGGGCTTTGCAGGTGCAATAGGAACACAGATATATCCCGCCGTAATGAGTGTCGGCTATATCTGCGGACCGAGAATATCGTCTTATATGTTTGCAGGCGGTGTGTTCAGCTGGCTCGTTCTTATTCCGCTTATCGTACTTTTCGGTGAAAATATCGTGCTTTATCCCGGTACGGTAACGATCGGTGAAATATTCGCTTCAGAAGGCGCTTCGGGCATCTGGAAATCATATATAAGATATATCGGTGCAGGCGCACTTGCCGCAGGCGGTATAATCAGCCTTATAAAATCACTTCCCCTTATCATTTCAACCTTTGCAGGTGCAATGAAGGGAATGAAAAACAGCGGTGTCGTTGCAGGTAATGCAAGAACAGAAAAAGATATAAGTATGAAGATCGTTCTTGTTGCAATACTCGTGCTTACGCTTCTCGTATGGCTCGTTCCCGCAATTCCCGTAACCCTTATCGGTGCTGTTATCGTTGTTATATTCGGATTTTTCTTTGCAACTGTATCGTCGCGTATGGTCGGTCTTGTAGGAAGCAGTAACAACCCCGTTTCGGGTATGGCGATAGCAACACTTCTTGTGGCTACTATCGTGCTTAAAATAACGGGTTCAGTCGGCGCTGTCGGTATGCAGAGCGCTATTGCAATAGGTTCTATAATCTGTATCGTTGCGGCAATTTCGGGCGATACATCGCAGGACCTCAAAACGGGATACCTTCTCGGTGCAACACCCAAAAAACAGCAAATAGGCGAAATTGTCGGTGTTTTGGCATCTGCTCTTGCAATAGGCGGTACGCTTTATCTTCTCGATACGGCATGGGGCTTTGGCGGCGAAGAGCTTGCCGCACCTCAGGCAACACTTATGAAAATGATAGTTGAAGGCGTTATGGAAGGCAACCTCCCCTGGACGCTGGTTATTATCGGTATATTTATCGGTATCACGGTAGAAATAATCGGTATTCCCGTGCTTCCGTTTGCAATCGGCGTATATCTGCCCGTACATCTCAATGCGTGCATTATGGTCGGCGGTCTTGTAAGACTTGCACTTGACAAGATGAAGAGAAACGAAGAAGAGAAAAAGGCTATCGTAAACGACGGTATACTTTTCTGCTCGGGTATGATAGCAGGCGAAGGCCTTGTCGGTATATTGCTTGCCGTATTTGCGGTGTTCGGAATAGACAAAGCGGTTGATCTTTCGGAGTACGTAGGCGTTTCCACTGCTGTAGGTAACGTAATAAGCCTCGGCGTGTTCGCTCTTATAGTTCTTTCCGTTTTGAAGTTTTCACTTTGGAAAAAACGCAAATAAATGAAAAAGAAAACGAAAGAAAAAGGCAATTATCTTGATAAGATACCGTGCAGAAAAAACGGTATAAGTTGGGATGAAAAGGACGGGATCGTAACACTCAATATCGAGAATAAGGGACTGTTCAATAAAATTGCCCAAAAGCTTTTCAAAAAGCCGAAAATAAGCTATATACATCTTGACGAGTTCGGAAGCTTTGTGTGGACGATTTCGGACGGACGTGATGACATCACCGCACTCGGCGAAAGGGTAAAAGAAAAGTTTGCAGAAAAGGCAGAACCGCTTTACCCCCGACTTGCAAAGTATTTTCAGATACTCGACAGCTACGGCTTCGTTGAGTGGGTAAATACCGAAAATAAAAAGTAAAATAGTCGCTTGACTGATAAAAAAGCAACCTGACGCAACAGATGCTCAAGATCTGTTGCGGCAGGTTTTGTTCTGCTTATAAATCGGGATTTGCTTATTATTTTATAACTGTAACTATAGCAATGCAAATTGCCATCAGCACACTGACAATTTCCGTTGCATATAGGTAAGGATTTAATTTGTTTCCTAAATTTTCTACCGTATCATCCTTGTGTTTTTTTAGCAGAGATATCATTTTAATGAACATTGCGATATCTACCGCCAGAAATAATCCGGCAAATATCAGAGGTATCAATACATAAAGTTCCATAAAAACATCCTTTGGGTTTAATGTTTTTAAAGCGTATAAAGCGTTTTTAAAAGTGCTATTTCCTTTTCGTATCCGTCAAGCTCGTTGGGTGTTTCAAGCACGAAGGGCTTGCCCGAAAGACGGGGGGAGTTTATGATCTTCTTTATCGCATCAAGTCCTATAAAGCCGTCACCGATTTTTTCGTGGCGGTCTTTTTTTGCCCCCAACGGGTTTTTACTGTCGTTTAAATGTATTGCGTAAAGCATATCAAGACCGATTATTTTATCAAAACTGTCAAGCACCGTTTCAAAGTCGTTTATAACATCGTATCCGCCGTCGGATATGTGGCAGGTGTCAAGACAAACGCCGAGCTTTTCTTTTAGCTCCACGCCGTCGATAATTGCCTTTATTTCTTCAAAGCTTGCGCCGATCTCACTGCCTTTTCCCGCCATGGTTTCGATAAGTACGGTCGTGTGCATATCGGGTGTCAAAACACGGTTGAGTATGTCGGTCGTGCGCTTTATACCCTCAATACTTCCGTCACCGAGGTGGGAGCCGGGATGAAAATTATAATAGTTGCCGGGCAGATCTTCAAGTATTTTCAAGTCGTCAAGAAATATATCATAGGCAAACGAGCGCACCTCGGGCTTTGACGATGCAGGGTTGAGAGTATACGGCGCGTGCGCTACGGCAGGGGCAAAATTATGCTCTTTCATAAGTGCCGAAGCACGGTGCATATCCTCAATATCGGGTGTTTTCGACTTGCTTCCCCTTGGGTTTCTCGTAAAAAACTGAAACGTGTCAGCACCTATCGCAAGTGCCGTTTTTACCATATTTTCATATCCTCCCGAGGAGGAAAGATGACATCCTATATGAAGCATTTTATTTTCCTTTCTTAAAGTACAGTGAGTTTTCGTTTTTATTCTACGGATATTGTACACCACACCGTGATAAATGTCAAAGGATAATGTACAATTTACATTTTATTAATATATACGTTTCAAACCGATCGGGGGAGTGTGTCATAATGGTCGTATGAAAAGTTTGATCAAAAAATACAGTAATGAAAAAATTAACAGTAAAGAAAAATTCGATGATCTGAAAGAGGATAATTTCGGTGCGTACATCACAAAATGTGACTACGAAAAACCGAATGACTCCGAAAGCATACTTTCGGGCGTTCCCGTTTGCATAAAGGATAATATCGCTGTAAACGGTGTGAAAATGACGTGCGCGTCCGCCATGCTTGAAAATTTTATTCCCGATTACGATGCCGAAGCCGTGGCAAGACTTAAAAAGTGCGGTGCCGTTATTGTTGCCAAAACTAATATGGATGAGTTCGGTATGGGTGATACGTCAAAGACCTCGCACTTCGGTGCCGTATCAAATCCCAAATTTGAAGGGTATTACGCGGGAGGCTCGTCGGCAGGCTCAGCTGCCGCTGTCGCAGGGGAGCTTTGTGCGTACGCTTTGGGAAGCGATACGGGCGGTTCTGTCCGTGTTCCCGCGGCGTTCTGCGGTGTTTTCGGACTTTGTCCGACGTACGGTGCTGTAAGCCGTTACGGGCTTGTTTCGTATGCTTCAAGTCTTGACAGGATAGGAATAATCGCATCGTGTCCCGATGATATCAAAGAAGTCTTCGCTGTAATATCCGGTAAAGACGAAAAGGATATGACGAGCAGGGAAATACCGTATCTTGAAAGTATCCCCCTTGAAAAGCTGAAAATAGCGTATCCCGAAGCTCCCTATTACGAAGATGAAGCATCAAGAGAATATTTTGAAAAAACGTTGGAAAAGCTTGAAAAGAAGGGTGTCCGACTTCAAAAAACAGACCTTGGATTTTTTGACGGCGTAAGTGATATATATAATACCGTTGCGTTTTCTCAGTCATCGTCAAACCTCGGAAGATACACACGCGGAGATTTTGATAAAATATCACCGTATACAGGCAGTTTTGCCGAAAATACGGCAGAGATTCGAGAAAGACTTTTCGGTGAAACGGTAAAGGAAAGAATAAAAAAAGGTGCTGAGTATCTTATGTCGGGAAAGTACGAAGAAGCACTTTTGAAAGTATCCGAAATAAAGAAAAGCTTTGATAAGATATTTGAAGAATTTGATCTTTTGCTGACACCCGTGTCCCCCGGTGTTTGCCCGAAATTCGGCGGTGAGCTTTCACTGCCCGATTATTATACCTGCCCGTCAAGCCTTGCAGGGCTTCCGTCGGGTGCATTTCCGTACGTTTCTATACCGTCGGGCGCACAGCTTATCGGCAAAGAGGGCGCGGAATACGTAATATGCAGAGCTATGGAGGAATTGTGCCGTGAATGAGCTTGTATGCGGAATTGAAATGCACATAAAGCTGAATACAGAAAAAAAGCTGTTCTGTACTTGCGAAAATTCCTTCGGAGGTGAACCCAACAGCAGGATATGTCCTGTCTGTACGGGAAAGCCCGGAACGCTTCCGAAGCTTAATTACGATGCAATAAAGCTTGCCGTAAAGGCGGGAAAACTGCTCGGATGTAAGATAAACGGCATATCAAGCTGGGACAGAAAAAATTATTTTTATCCGGATCTGCCGAAAAGCTATCAGATAACGCAAAGCAGAATACCGCTGTGTGAAGACGGAAAAATAACTCTCCCGGACGGTTCAGTTGTCGGAATTGAAAGAATACACGTGGAGGAGGATGCCGCAAAGCTTGTGTACTCTGACGGAAGTATGTTTCCCGATTTCAACCGCGCAGGCGTTCCGCTTATTGAAATAGTATCAAAACCCGATATACATACTCCCGAGCAGGCGGAGCAGTACGGCAGAATACTTCGTGAAATACTGCTTGAAGGAGGTATTTCCGACTGTAAAATGCAGGAAGGCTCTCTGCGCTGTGACGTGAACGTGTCGGTAAAAGGGCATAACAGAGTCGAAATAAAAAACATAAATTCGTTCAAGTTCGTCCGCTTTGCTGTAAGATATGAGTACGAAAGGCAAAAAACGCTTATCGAAAACGGTGTTGAGGTTCAAAGAGAAACGAGAAGATACGTAGAAAAGACGAAATCAACCGAAGCTATGCGCGGAAAAGAAACGTCGGAAGAATATATGTATCTGCCCGAACCCGATCTTTTACCGCTTGATCTGTCGTATCTTGAATAAAAACAGAATATAAACAAAAAATAATACGGAAAAACCGTATTATTTTTTTTGGAGGAATTATGTTTACACAAAAGGACGATTACAGAAGATACGCAAAAGCAAGGGCGGCAAAATCAAAAACGGGCAAAAACTGCACGCTTGCATTTTTGTTCGGAGGTATGATCTGCGTTTTCGGAGAAGCCTTGTTTGACGTGTATAAAATTTTCATTGACGAGAAGACCTCGCAGGTCCTCGTTTCCGTAACGCTTATTTTTATCGCTTCGCTTCTTACGTCACTAGGTGTGTTTGATAAGATCGCCAAACACGCAGGGGCGGGAACGCTCGTACCGATAACGGGCTTTTCAAACGCTATGACGTCCCCCGCACTTGATACAAGAAGTGAGGGCTACGTTATGGGCGTCGGGGCAAAGATGTTCACCGTCGCAGGCCCCGTCATCGTCTACGGTACGGTGGCAAGTGTTGTATATGGGGTTGTTTATTGGATAACGAATTTATTCTGAAATTAATTTGAAATTATAATTTACACGACTGCGTTTTTTGCATCCTGCGCCAATTTATATAACCGTATACGTCGTTGAATAAAAAGGCGATAAAGCATATAATGACGCTCACATACCGCGTCTGAGAAAAGCTTGCCAAAGTCCACAGTACGATAAGCACGACGTCGTTTGCGGCGTACGCTATGGCAAAATACGGACTTCTTAAAAACGTAAGATATGCCGCAATATAACTTGTGGCAACGGATACAGTGCTGAAAAAGAGGTTTGTCGTGTTGAAATATTTTAAAATAAAATAGAAAACAACAGTTATAACAGCACACGAAATACACATCGAAATAAATGCAAAATGGCTTACTTCTCCGACCGTTACCTGCGATCTTTTACCCTTGTACGGGTTTTTAAGCCAAGATATCAAAGCGAAAAACGCCATCGGCATAGTCATGGCAAGATACGTTACCATCTCACCGTAATAACGGAACGAATACGAAATTATACCGTACAGTATGCTGAAAATTATCATAAGCACCTGTCCGGTCGGATTACCCTTTGCGTTAAAAATCAAAGACGTCACGCCGATAAGGGAAGCGGCAAGCGTTAAAAAGTCCTCCCCGTTGAATATAAAAAATGATAAAAGTGAAAGAAATACCGAGCCGAACCACAGTATAAGCTCCGTTTTTGAAAAGTAATTTGTAATTTTTTTCATATTGATCTCCTGAAAAAAGCATCCGCAAACACATCTTCAAAGACCTAACGATGTGTAAACGGATGCTTTGCATCTCCTACCCGGTGGCAGTTACGTTCTATTTTTTATTACAAGCTTTAATAAAAGAGGAAAAAAGTTTTTTCGATATTTCGCTTGTGCTGTGAGTAAATTCGGGGTGCCACTGTACCATTATATGATACGGGTGGTTTTTGTTTTCCAGTGCCTCTATCACGCCGTCGGATGAACGTGCCGACACGTAAAGTCCGTCAGCGGGTGCTTTTACTGATTGATGGTGAAAGCTGTTCGTCATTATTTTTTCTTCACCGAGTATTTCGTAAAGCTTTGAGTCTTTTTCTATAAAGACCTCGTGCGTTTCCTCATCTCCCGATACTGTCTGACTGTGGGGAAGACTTTTTTCAAGCTGTGAGGGAATATCCTGATAAAGCGTACCGCCGAGTGCTACGTTATTTGACTGTATACCGCGGCATATGGAAAGCACCGGCTTTGACGTTTTCAGTATCAAAGGAAGTGCCGTAAGCTCCGTTCTGTCACGTTCGGGATCTACCTTTACCGTGTCGTTAAGCGGCTTTTCGCCGTAAAGCTCGGGTGCTAAATCAATACCGCCTGCAAACAGAAAGCCGTCGGCTGTGTCGATTATCTGCTGTAAATTATCATCGGGCTGGTACATCATAACGAGAAACGGAACACCGCCGTGAGCCGTTACCGCACGGCTGTATCTCGTACGGAGCATACAGTAATCGTTTTCAAGTGTGCCGAATATGGCAATAAGCGGTTTTTTCATTATTTTTCAAGCTCCTTCAAAAGATACTCTGCCGCCGTCATTATGCCGTATTTGCCCGACTCGTACGTAAGACCGCCCTGGAAAAACGCCGTGTAAGGCTCTCTTATGGGTGCATCTGCCGAAAGCTCAACGGACGCACCTGAAACGAACGTTCCTGCCGCCATTATGACCTCGTCGCTGTAACCGGGCATATCCCACGGCTCGGGCGTTACGTATGCTTCAACGGGCGAGCCTGCCTGAATACCTCTGCAAAAAGCGCAAAGCGGCTCTTTTGCACCGAAGCTTATCGTCTGTATTATATCGTGGCGTTCTTCGTCATACGAAGGACTTACACCGTAACCGAGCTTTTCAAAAATATATGAAGCAAGCGCCGCCGTTTTCAAAGCCGATGCAACCGTGTGAGGTGCATAGAAAAGCCCTCTGTACATATTTTTGTTCTGATTAAGGCTTGCACCGCATTCAAGTCCGACACCGGGGGATGTGAGTCTGTAGGAACAAAGCTCAACTGCACGGGATGTACCTGCAATATATCCGCCCGACTCTGCCATACCGCCGCCGGGGTTCTTTATAAGCGAACCTATTATAAGGTCCGCACCGCAGGCTGTCGGTTCTTTTTCTTCGACAAATTCTCCGTAGCAGTTGTCAACGACAACGTACGCATCGCATATTGATTTGACTGTTTTTACAGCCTCTCCGATCTCGTCACACGACAGCGTTTTTCTGTTCATATAACCCTTTGAACGCTGTATAAAGACCATTTTCACACGGTCTTTATTTTCTTCAAGCTTTTCTTTCAAAGCTTCAAGATCTATTGCACCGTTTTTCATATCCGTCTGCATATATTCAACGCCGAAGTCGGCAAGTGAGCCGTCACCGTTTTTACCGTTTATACCGATGACCTCGTCAAGCGTGTCGTACGGCTTGCCCGTTACCGAAAGCATAATATCGCCGGGACGGAGAATACCGAAAAGCGCAATGGCAAGTGCGTGCGTGCCGCTTACGATATTATGGCGCACGAACGCACGTTCCGCCCCGAACACCTCTGCCCAGATTTCATCAAGCGTGTCACGTCCTTTATCTCCGTATCCGTAACCGCTCGTGCCTGCAAAGCACGATTCATCAACGCGGTGGCGTGCAAACGCCTCCATTATCTTTACGGTATTTTTGTACGACGTTTTATCGAATTTTCTGAATATTTTATCGAGTTTTTCTTCCGCTTCTTCAGTCAAAGCAAGTATTTTTTCATTCGTTATCATAATCTTATATCACATGCGGCTGTGCCGAGCTTGACACATTCTGCCACGTCTTTCATATCTATCATTTCGTTTTGTGTATGGATGTATCTTGTGGGTACGGATATACAGCCGACTCTTGCGCCGCCTGCTTCTGTCTGCATTACCGCCGTATCCGTTCCGCCTGCACGGAGTATCTCATACTGGAATTTTATCTTGTTTTCTTTTGCTATGTCGGAAAGTGCCGAAACAAGCTTTATATCGCATAAAACGGAGCTGTCCTTGATCTTTACAGCCGCACCGCCTCCGAGCTTTACTGCCATAGGCTTACATCCGGGAAGATCGCCTGTGTCCGTAACGTCAAACGCTATGCCGTAATCGGGTGATACGTTGTACGCTGCCGCTTTTGCCCCGCGCAGTCCTACCTCTTCCATTGAGGAAAATACGAAATAAACGTCGTTTACGCAGTTTTTGAGATTTTTTGCAATTTCGACCATAACGGCACAGCCGACCCTGTTGTCAAACGGACGGCCGCAGTATCTCGTACCCGAAAGCTTCGTCATATGCGGTATAACGGTGAACATATCGCCGAGAGATACCTTCTTTTCGGCTTCTTTTTTCGTTTTTGCACCTATATCAATAAAGAATTTGTCAGCTTTAAGCTCCTCGGGCTTCGTACCTTCCTCGGGTGCTATCACACCTTTTACACCTTTTGATGAAATAACGGTGCAGTATGCGTATGCGATAAAATCAATACCGCCGACGGGTGCTACTCTTATAAGTCCGTCGTCCTGTATAAACATTGAAATAAAGCCTATTTCATCTGCGTGAGCGCAAAGCATCATTTTTTTTGCATCGGGTGATGACGACTTTTTAAGTGCCGTAAGATTTCCCAAAGCGTCGTATGATATTTCATCCACGTACGGGCGTATCTCGTCTTCTATAAGCTTCGTTACTCTGCCTTCGTCGGAGGTAACTCCGTGTGTGAGCATAAGTTTTTTGAGAAATTCAGTCATTTTTACATACCCTCCTTATTGATAAGTTCGTTTGAAAAAAGCACAGCATACGCAAAATCAAGCATTGATGCGTAGTCGTCCTCGTGTATGACACAGCACGCGGAATGAATATACCTTGAAGGCACGGAAAGCGTGGCGCATCTTACACCGCCTGATGTTTTGTGTATGTGTCCTGCATCGTTTCCGCCCGAAACGAACGTTTTTATCTGGTATTTTATATTTTCTTTTTCGGCTGTTGCCATCATCTTTTCTATGACTTCCTTGCGGTAAACCGTCGAGTTGTCCATAAGCGAAAGACTGACGCCGTCACCGAGCTTTGATACCGTTTTGTGCGCGGGCGTGTCGGGCATATCCGATACGGCTGTACATTCAAGTATCAAGGCAAAGTCGGGCTTTATAAGCTCCGTTGCCGTAAGCGCACCCGAACGGCCTATTTCTTCTTTCGTCGTAAATGCGAAATATACGGTTGATTCGGGAGTTTTGTTTTCTTCCTTTAACTTTTTGATGATATCGCACATAACGGCACAGCCGACTCTGTCGTCAAGCGCTTTTCCCTTTACAAAACCGTTACCGAAGATGACGAAATCGGAATCAAAAACGGCAAAATCACCGAGCGATACAAGCTCTCTTGCCTCTTTTTCATCCTTTGCACCTATGTTTATATGCATTTTGTCTGTTGGTATATATTCTTTTCTTTCTTTTGCACTTTGGCTGTGTATTGCCTTTGAGTCAATGACACCGGGATACTTTTTGCCGTCTTTGCCTTTTACCGTCACACCTCTTGCACAAAGTGCACCGCACGATATACCTCCAACCGTGTGGAAATATATACATCCGTAATCGTCAAATGCACGCACCATAAAGCCGACCTCGTCCGTGTGGGCGCACATCATCAGCTTTTTGTCCGTCTTGCCGTTTATTTTTATTATAAGATTTCCGAGAGTATCTTCTATGATTTCATCTGCATATTTTCCGACGGTGTCTTTTATAAGCGATACTACCTCCGCTTCGCATCCCGACGGGCCGAAGGCTGAAGAAAGCTTTTCAAGAAGCTCTTTGTTGAATTTTTCGTTCATCTTTCCGCCTCCGTTTTTGCAAGTTCTTTTATGAAGTGATAAAGAAGCGACGACGTGTACGATACGTCATCAAGGCTTATTATTTCGGCATACGTGTGCATATTCATAAGAGGTATACTGAAAAGCACCGTTTTTATTCCCGTGCCTACTGTCGGTATGTCGTTTGCGTTCGTTCCCGTGTTCGTACCGTCAACTGTCAGCTGATACGGTATTGAATTTTTATCCGCACATTCGATAAGCTTTTTTGTAAGGGATGGATCCGTTAAAACGGAAAGGGATATTTCAGGACCCTGTCCCATAACGGAGGAGGTGTAAACGCTGTACTTTTCCTCGGGTATCGCCGCACCCGTTACGTCAAGCACTATAGCGTAGTCGGGCGATGCATTATACGCACCCGATGCGGCACATCTGCCTATCTCCTCGCGTGAGGAAAGCTGGAGAATTATCTCACAGTCGCAGTCTTTAAGTTGTTTTACGGCTTCGATTGCAGAACAGATACAAATTTTATCGTCAAAACCCTTACCGCACAGCCTGTTGTTGCAAAGCTGTGTCAGATGATATTTAAACGATATGGCAGAGCCTATGCGTACACCCTTTTCTTCAAGCTCCTCTTTCGTGTATCCCGTGTCTACGTACAGATCGTCAAAAGAGGGGGGAGAATCCTTCGTTTTAAGATGCGGAGGGGTAGCTGTTACTATGCCGTATATCTCCTCTTTGCCGTGTACTGTCACCTCACACGGCTGAAGTATCTTGCAGTCGATACCGCCGACGTTTATAACGCGTAAAAAACCGCCGTCAAGGATATCCGTTACGAGCATACCGACCTCGTCCATATGCACGTCTATCAGTATTTTTTTTGCGTTTTCGCTTTTTGCAAGCTTTATAAGTCTGTAGTTGTCGGCGTTGTCGTATTCAAGCTTGTCAAAATAAAGCGAACGTATTTCTTCAATAACATCCTCAGCTGACGACTCGTGCCCCGAAACGGTCACGGGGCGTGTCAGGGCGGATATAAGTTCTTTTATATCATTCATCACTCATCGTCCTTTCCGAAACCGTTTACGATAGCTTTGAACGTGTTTCCTCTTACTTCAAAGTTTTCAAACGCATCAAAGCTTGCAGCCGCAGGGGAGAGAATTACGTTGTCCCCGTTATTTGCGGCAGCCTTTGCACGGTATACTGCCGATTTGAAATCGGGTTCTTTGAATATTTTGAGTCCTGAGGATCCAAAGTTTTCGTTTTGTATGATGGCACTGTATATTTTTTCAGCCGTCGCACCTGTAAGTACGGCTGTGTGAGCGTGCTCAAAAAGATGGGGAACAAGCGGCTCGTAAGGGATGTTTTTATCGTATCCGCCGAGAATTACCACGCCCTTTTCTTTGAAGCTCGAAAGGGCGGCAATAGTTCTCGTAGGGCTTGAATCTATTGATGAATTGTAGTATTTTACACCTTCGTATTCTCTTACAAGCTCGCATCTGTGCTTTACACCGCCGAATGTCGTTGCGACTTTTTTAAGCGTTTCGGCACTTACTATATCGTGAGTTACACAGTACGCCGCCATATAGTTTTCGACGTTGTGACGGCCGGGAAGAATGATATCCTCTGTATTCAAAACGGGATATTCACCCGACTCATCGTAGTACGTTATATATCCGTCTTTAAGATAAACACCCGTTTTCGTGTCGGGCTTTCCGTTTGATGAAAACAGCGCCGTTTTACCTTTGGAACGTAAATTTTTAACGCTGTCGTAAAGATAGTTCGTAACGAGATATCCGTTATCGTCCTGATGCAAAAATACGTTGTGCTTTGCCAAGGAGTATTCATCCATTCCCGTGTGCCAGTTGAGGTGGTTCGGAGTTATGTTCGTAATGATACATCTTGACGGGGACTTTTTCATCGTCTGAAGCTGGAAGGACGAAAGCTCAACAACGGCGTAATCGTCTTCTTTCATAAGATGAACGAGCGGCAGAAGCGGTGCTCCGATATTTCCGCCTATATATACGGTCTTGCCCTCGGCACGCAACAGCTCGGAGGTTATGGTCGTCGTCGTCGTTTTGCCGTCGCTTCCCGTTATTGCAATTATATTGCAAGGACAGAGCTCGAAGAAAAGCTCCATTTCGGAAGTAAGAACGGCACCGTTTGCAACGGCTTTGGCTATTTGCGGTGTGTCGGGGCGGATGCCGGGAGAACGGAAGATGATCTCATCGTCAAGTCCGTCAAGATAATCCTCTCCGCATACGATGCGTACACCTTTTTTTTCAAGATCTTCGTATTTTGAAAGAGCGAAAGCTCTGTCTTTTTTATCTCTTGCGGTAACGACAGCGCCTGCCGACAGTAAAAAATCGACCAGAGGCATATTGCTTACCCCGAGCCCGAGAACGCCTATACGTTTACCCTTTATCGTAATTTTATATTCTTCTGCAGTCATAATTTTTCCTTTCGGTAATAAACAGATATTATAATTATACTACAATATTATGCGATATTCAAGTGGAAAAGTAAAAATTGAAAAAGAATATGACGATTTCTCTCTTACGATCACTTTGTTTACAGCATTATGCAGGGACGACTGCCCGCACGACAAATAACAGATACTCAAAAACATATTACATCGAACGTCATCCGCATCTCCAACATACTCTATCGTGAAGAAAATACAGTATAATATATCGAAAAACGATAAAATTTTGATAATGTCAAAGAAATATTCACAAACGAACCGTATAATCAAAGTGAGAGATGTTTTGCTGAATTTTAGCAGCGGAGAAGAATAAATGCTGAAAAGAATGATTTTAATAAGCCTTGGTGTCATTATGCTCGTCAGCTTTTGCGCTTGCAGCTTCGGGTCGGAAAGAGAATATTATGAGGATATAGCCGTCACACTTCAAGACAAAGAGGGCGTTTTGGTAATAAAAGAATGGAGCTATTTGCTCGGAAGCGGTGCGGAAATATACTACGAATATAAAGACGGAAAAACGGTGCATCTTGGGAATATTTCCTGCGGTGACGACGGCTATTGCCCCTTTAAGGAGGGCAATTACGAGATAACCCAAAACGGAAATGCCGTGGATATTTCGTACCATTTAAGCGATCTGCCCAAAGAGGACCGCACGGCGTGGAGAAAAAAATCTTTCACATTACCCGAATGATAAAAACCGAGTGAAAAAATGAAAGAGAGAAAAATATGTTTTTGCATGCGGTATCGGCAGTTGTTTTGATAATATCGTCACTTGTGATCTTTGCTTTTTCCGCCGTCGGTTATTTTATGAAGCATCAAACGGATTGAGTATCTTATTTTTAAAAGTCAGGTCTTGCGCCCAAAACGTACGGCTTGACTTTTTTAATGAAGCGAAAACGAAGTTTTTTTCTCTTTTCTATTGAAAATAGAGGCGGAAAATGGTATAATAAACAAAATAGTGTTTACGAAAGGAATTGAATTATGCAGATAAATGTTTCAAACCGTGTATCAACGCTCAAGCCCTCGGCTATAAGAGAGATATTTAAATCACTTACAGACCCTACGGTCATTTCTTTTGCCGCAGGCAATCCCTCCCCTGAAAGCTTCCCCGTTGATGCAATGCAGAAATTCGCAAACGATATATTTGAAAAGCAGGCAACAACAGCGCTTCAGTACAGCATCACGGAAGGATATATACCCTTGCGTGAGGAGATACTCAAAAGACAGAAAAACAAGTTCGGCATCGGTAAGGACTTTGACACAGTCCTCGTTATGACGGGCGGCCAGCAGGGAATCGAGCATACGTGTAAGGTCCTTTGCAACGAAGGCGATACGGTAATATGCGAGGAGCCTACGTTCATAGGTGCGCTCAACGCGTTCCGCTCCTACGGCTGTAAGCTTGCGGGTGTTCCGATGGACGACGACGGAATAAATATAGAAAAGCTTGAAGATGTGGCAAAGGCTAACCCCAATGCCAAAATTCTTTATCTCATCCCCACGTTCCAGAACCCGACGGGTAAAACGATGTCCCTTGAAAAGAGAAAGGCTTGTCTAGAAATAGCTAAAAAATACGATCTTTTCATACTTGAAGACAACCCCTACGGCGAGCTTCGTTTTTCGGGCGACGACGTCCCCACGATAAAGAGTATGGACGATGAAGGCCGTGTGATTTACTGCAGCTCGTTTTCAAAGATACTATCTGCAGGTATGCGTGTCGGATTTTTGCTCCTTCACGAGGATATTGCGGCAAAAATTGCTATTATCAAGCAGGTGTCGGACGTTCATACGAACATCTTTTTCCAGATGATGTGCCACAAATTTTTAACGGAATACGACCTTGACGGACATATAGCAAAGATAAAGAAGCTGTACGGACATAAAGCATCCCTTATGCTCAAGTGCCTTGATGAAAATATGCCCGAAGGCTTTACATACACACGTCCGGACGGAGGACTTTTCATCTGGGGAGATATGCCGAAAACGATAGCAGACCCCAAAGCGTTCATAAAAGAGCTTGCGGACAATAAGCTTGCAGTCGTTCCCGGCGCTACGTTCATGTGCGACGGCGAGGCTGTCTGCCACGGCTTCAGAATGAACTACTCAACACCGTCCGACGAGCAGATAGTAAAGGGTGTAAATATACTTGCAGAGGTTGCAAAAAGGAATTTGAAATAATGGAAAATACAGAAGCTAAAAAAAGAATTTTTTCGGGCGTTCAGCCGTCGGGAAATCTCACGATAGGAAACTATCTCGGTGCAATAAAGAACTGGACGACGCTCCAGGACGATTACGAGTGCCTTTTCTGCGTCGTTGACCAGCACGCAATAACCGTACGCCAGACACCTGCAGACCTCAGACGAAGAACGTACGAAATAATGGCAATATATATTGCTTGCGGACTTGATCCCGTAAAAAATATAATGTACGTGCAGAGCCACGTGCCGGCACACGTTCAGCTTTCTTGGGTGCTCAACTGCTACACGATGTTCGGCGAGCTGTCGAGAATGACACAGTTCAAGGATAAAAGCGCGAAAAATGCAGATAATATAAATGCAGGACTTTTCACGTATCCGACGCTTATGGCATCCGATATACTTTTGTATCAGACGGATCTCGTGCCCGTAGGTGCCGACCAAAGACAGCATATCGAGCTTACGCGTGATATTGCCATCCGCTTCAATTCCGTGTACGGCGATACGTTCACGGTTCCCGAACCGTATATAACGAAGGGCGCAAAGATATATTCGCTTGCAGAGCCTTCAAAGAAGATGAGCAAGTCTGACGAAAACGCAAACGCATACGTTTCTATCCTTGACAAAAAGGACGATATAATAAGAAAATTCAAGCGTGCCGTAACGGACAGCGACACCTGCGTTTGCAGAGCTGACGGCAAGGACGGCATAAACAACCTTATGACGATATATTCCTGCTTTACGGGCAAGTCCGACGAGGAGATAGAAAAGGAATTTGCAGGTAAGGGCTACGGCGATTTCAAATTAGCCGTAGGCGAAGTTTGCGCCGAAAACCTTGCACCTATCAGAGAAGAATTCGACCGCCTTATGAAGGATAAGGCGTACCTTGAAGGCATCTTCAGGGATAATTCCGAAAAAGCGTCTTACCTTGCGAGAAAGACGCTTTCAAAGGTGTACCGTAAGGTTGGCTTCGTTCAGAACTGAAAAAGCCCCGTGGCAAACAGCAAAGCGAGAATTAAAAGCATATCGCTTTGTTCACCGTTTGCAATAAGTAAAAAGACCAGACCGAGGAGCAGCAGATCCTCTGTATCAAGGCTTATGCTGAAGCCTTTTGAAAGCAGAGAGTGCGGCTTCTCGGTACTTTTAAATACGGAACTT
This sequence comes from Eubacteriales bacterium, assembly GCA_045657205.1. Classification (GTDB taxonomy): domain Bacteria; phylum Bacillota; class Clostridia; order Oscillospirales; family CAG-272; genus RGIG7213. The sequence continues at coordinate 3,684 of JAZOSS010000064.1, read as the reverse complement.
TCTTCCGTTTCTTCTTTTAAAACAGGCTCGTCGGTTTTGTCTTCGCTTTGCTTGTTTTGCTCCTCAAATTGATAAAAAGTTCCCTTGTAATTGTTCGGTACGGAGGTACTGTCAAAATTTCTGCTGTACATATATCCTCCTATTTTCCGTCGCTTTGCGAAAGTATTCCCGCAAGCTCGGCAAACGTCATAACGCGGAGCATTTTGTCGATACGGGAGCATTTTTCCTTTGATAAAAACGGCTTGAGCGCACGCAAAAGCTCACTTCTTTCGTCACTCTTTCCCGAGCGGATAACAGGCGGTGAGGCTTCCGTTTTTTGGCTCGGTGCTTCATTTTGCGCCGTGATACCCGACACGGCGGACATAACCGTTTTCAGCATTTCGGGATCGGATAAAAGTGCATTAAGCTTATTTGAAATATCGGTATCCATTACGTGTTACCGCTTTCGATGCTGTTTTTTATTATCTGCGCTTTTTCGTTTCCGACAGCCTTCATTATGCGGTCGATATCCGCCTGCGACATCGTGCTGATGTTTTCGCGAAGCCTTGACGTATCAAGCTTTTTTGCTATTTTTTTGGTGTCCGCACCGCAAGCGGAGGCGATCTGCAAGATTTTCATTCTCAGCTCGCTGTCACTCATTTCCGAAAGCTTGTTTAAAGAGCTTTTGTCGATGTTCATAAATACACTCCTTTAAATATCGTTACACGGCAATTATATGCAGATGATCGGCCTTTGTTGACTGACATATACAAAGATCGTAAAAGAAAGGATTTAAAACCGTGAAAATACTCATTTTCTCCGATTCGCACGGAAAAAGCGAAAATATAAGAAAAGCCGCAGCACTTCATCCCGATGCCGAATATATAATCCACCTCGGTGACGGAGCAGACGACGTTACGTATTTTGAAAAAGCCGTATATATAGCCGTAAAAGGCAACTGCGATATGTTTTCATCATACCCTTTTGAGCTTATTGAAAAGTTTGACAAAGTGCCGGCTTTGATAAGCCACGGCAACAGATATTTCGTAAAAGAGGGAACGTCCGTATATGAAGCATATGCACGGGAAAAGGGAGTAAAGGTCGCACTTTTCGGACATACTCACAGAAAATTTTTACTTTACCGCGACGGACTTTATCTTTTTAACCCGGGAAGTATTTCAAAATATGATGACGGCGGCTACAGCTACGGAATAATGAACGTGCAAAACGGGTCCGTGCTTTTATCACACGGAAAGATAACGTTTTGTTAAACGGGTTTGAATCAGGGGGCGGCACGTTTCGCATATGCGAAACAAACAGTGCACGGGGTTTGCAAAAAGGATACCGTAATATTATGCGTGCACTGTCGGATTCACGCAGGCGTGAATCGTGCCGCCCCCCTTATCAAAAAATCAAATAAAAGCAGTATCTTTGAAAATTTACATTACGTTCATAAATAAATTTTATTTATAATATTTTAAAATAAGCGTGCGTGTGTTATTATAAAACATTAAGAAATGTTACGCAAAATAAGGATCAAAGCCGGCGGCTTTGAGAAAGGATGATAGATTTGAAAAGAGAAGATTTGAGAAACGTCGCAATAATCGCCCACGTTGACCACGGTAAAACGACACTCGTTGACGAAATGCTCAAGCAGGGCGGTGTTTTCAGGGACAATCAGGTTACGGAAGAAAGAGTCATGGACTCAAACGACCTCGAAAGAGAAAGAGGAATAACGATACTTGCGAAAAATACGGCAGTTCATTACGGTGATATCAAAATAAACCTTATAGATACCCCCGGACACGCTGACTTCGGCGGTGAAGTTGAGCGTATACTCAAAATGGTAAACGGTGTCGTTCTGCTCGTAGACGCTGCCGAAGGCCCTATGCCCCAGACGAGATTCGTGCTTGAAAAGGCTCTCGGTATGGGACACAAGGTAATAATCGTTATAAACAAGATAGACAGAGCCGATGCAAGAGTTGACGAAGTGCCCGACGAGGTGCTTGAGTTGTTTATCGACCTTGATGCAACGGACGAACAGCTCGATTCACCGATAATATTCTGCAACGGCCGTGCAGGTACGGCATCGCTCAATCCCCATTCGCAGGATCCCGACCTCAGAGTGCTGTTTGAGGCGATAGTAAACCACATTCCGTGTCCCGAAGGAGATGAAAACGGAGAATTACAGCTTCTCGTTTCCTCCATTGACTATAACGAATACGTCGGAAGAATAGGTATCGGAAGAATTGAAAGAGGAAGCATAAAGCAAGGGCAGGAGATAATGATCTCCAACTTCCACAGCGGTGCTGCTCCCAAGAGAAGCAAGATAGTAAAGCTGATGCTTATAGACGGTCTTAACCGTGTCGGCGTTGAAAAAGCGACAATGGGTGATATCGTGTGCTTCTCGGGTGCTGAGGACATCACGATAGGCGATACGGTAACGTCCACGTCCTGCGTTGAACCGCTTGAATTCGTAAAGGTAAGTGAGCCGACGATAGAAATGACGTTTTCCGTAAACGACAGCCCGTTTGCAGGCAGAGAAGGTAAGTTCGTAACGAGCCGTCAGATAAGAGAAAGACTTTACCGTGAGCTTCTGAAGGACGTATCGCTCCGCGTTGAAGACGGCGAAACGACAGACTCCTTCAGAGTAATGGGCAGAGGTGAAATGCACCTGTCTATTCTTATTGAAACGATGCGCCGCGAGGGATATGAAATATGCTGTTCGACTCCCAAAGTTCTCTTTAAGGAAATAGACGGAGTAAAGTGTGAGCCTATGGAATTTGCGCAGATCGACGTGCCTGCCGAATACGTCGGTGTCGTTATTGAAAAGCTCGGTGCAAGAAAGGGCGAACTGCTTGAAATGTCAACGCAGGGAAGCCGTACGAAGATAAATTACAGAATACCGTCAAGATGCCTTATCGGTTACCGTTCACAGCTTATGACGGATACAAGAGGCGAAGGAATACTCAATACTTTATTTGACGGATACGAGCCGTACAAGGGCGAGATAATAAGAAGATATACAGGATCGCTTATAGCATCCGAAACGGGTGAGGCAACGTCTTACGGACTTTTCAACGCTCAGGACAGAGGCGATATGTTCATCCCCGTGCAGACACCCGTATACGAGGGTATGATCGTCGGTCAGTCGCCGAAGATCGGAGATATTGCAGTAAACGTGTGTAAGAAAAAGCATCTTACAGCCGTACGTTCAACGGGAGCCGATGAAGCGTTGAAGCTTGTAACGCCCATAATTATGTCACTTGAAGAAGCAATAGAATTTATTGCCGACGACGAACTTATAGAAATAACACCGAAAACGATAAGACTGCGTAAGAAGATACTTGATAACTCGTTAAGACTCAAAGCGCAGAGTAAGAAGAATAACGCATGATGGAAAAGATACTGCTTAAATACGGCGAGATCGCACTTAAAGGAGCAAACAAAAGCACTTTTGAAGCGACCTTGGCAAAACACATAAGAATACGTATGAAAAAGTTCGGTGACTTTGAAGTGACACGCGCACAGAGTACAGTCACCGTAACACCGAAAAACGACGAATGCGATATCGACGGCGCATACGATGCGTGCAAGAAAATATTCGGCATCGTCGGCGTAAGCCGTGCGGTAACGTGCGAAAAGAATATGGAAAGTATAATTTCCACACTCAAAAGCTGTGCACCTGATATGCTTGCAGGCTGC
>JAZOSS010000063.1:0-9111 GCA_045657205.1 Eubacteriales bacterium | reverse complement strand
GTTGCTCTTCCTGCTCTTACCGTCGTAAGCTCATATGTGTAAGCGGCTATTGATTTTTTCATTTTTTCTTCGTAATCTTTAACATCAAGTTTCATTTTAAGTTCTCCTTAAATCAATTATTTATTATTGTTCCTATGGCTTCACCACAGGCAGCTTTTACAATGTTTTCGGGATCATCCAAAGCAAACAAAAGAATAGGAAGATCGTTTTCCATCGCAAGGCAAGTTGATGCAGGATCCGTTGCCTTAAGATTTTTTTCAAGCACCTGGGCAAAGGTGATCTTGTCATATTTTACCGCCGTTTTATCAATTCTCGGATCGGCGGAATATATACCGTCGATATTCTTTGCAAGGAATGCAATATCGGCTTCTATTTCGAGTGCTCTCAAAATAGCGCCTGTATCTGTTGTAAAGAAGGGATTACCCGTTCCTCCACCCAAAATAACGACAGAACCGTTTTCAAGTGAAGAAATGGCATCGCGTGCTGTAAAAAGCTTTGCGACCTTGTTCATCTCAACAGCAGACATAACGACAGAATTTACGCCCTCTTTTTTGAGTGCCTGCTCAAACGCAATACAGTTTATCATCGTTGCAAGCATACCCATATCATCAGCTCTTGCTCTGTCAAGTGAAACACCGTTTCTCGCTCCGCGCCATATGTTACCGCCGCCTATAAGAATAGCGACCTGAACGCCTGAATCAACGAGCTTTTTAACAACGCCGCTTATATTTGACAGAACATCAAAGTTAAGTATATCACCGTCATCGGCACCGTTTCCGAGTGCTTCGCCCGACAGCTTAATGAGTATCCTTTTGTAAACAGAATTAGACATAAAACACTTTCCCTTATAATATTTTATTTTTTATTTTACTTCATACATTTTAACCTGTATTGATAAAATTGTAAACAGAGTAAAAATGAAAGCAAAAAAAGGCATCCGCATTTGATACGGATGCCGATTTTGACAAATATATTAGCCGTTAACGAGCTTTTCGATCTCAGCAGCAAAGTTGTCTTCGCGCTTTGCGATACCTTCGCCCTTTTCGTACTTAACGAAAGCGGCAACGGAAAGGTCTGCACCGATCTCTTTTGCTACGGATTCTACGTACTTGCCTACTGTGAAGGAATCATCCTTAACGTAAGCCTGGAACAACAAGCAGTTGTTGTCGTAGAACTTGCCGATCTTACCTGTAGCCATCTTTTCAAGAATAGCTTCGGGCTTGGATGCGTTCTTGGGATCGTTCTTTATCTGGTTGATAATGATATCTTTTTCGTTTGCGATAACTTCTTCGGGAACGTCTTCCTTAGCAAGGTAAGAAGGAGACATAGCAGCGATCTGAAGTGCAACGTTCTTAGCACATTCAAGAACAGCTTCGTTCTTTGCGATGTCGTCTGCACAGTCCATCTTAACGATAACGCCCGTAGCGCCCTTACCGTGGATATACGTTGTAACGTTTCCTTCGACAACTACGAAACGGCGAATGTTCATATTCTCACCGATCGTGAATATCTTATCTTTAAGCGAAGCTTCAACAGTAAATTCAGAACCAACCATAGGAAGCGCAAGAAGCTCTTCGATCGTAGCGGGTTTGTTTGCAAGGATCGTCTTTTCGATATCCTTAACGAATGCAACGAACGTTTCGTTCTTTGCAACGAAGTCTGTTTCAGCGTTTACTTCGATCATAACAGCAGTTTTGCCGTCTTCGCTTACCATTATATCAACGATACCTTCAGCAGCGATACGGTCTGCCTTCTTTGCAGCAACAGCAAGTCCCTTTTCACGGAGATACTTGATAGCGCCTTCAACATCACCGTCAGCAGCGTCAAGTGCCTTTTTGCACTCCATCATACCGCAGTTTGTCTTAGCTCTGAGATCTGCAACGTCTTTAGCTGTAAATTTAGCCATTGTAATACCCTCCGATTATTCGTTTGTTTCTTCTGCTTCTTCAGCAGCTGCTTCTTCTGCAGCAGCTTCGAAAGCTTCGCCCTGCTTACCTTCGATAACAGCATCAGCGAGTACCGAGCTTATAAGCTTGATAGCGCGGATAGCATCATCGTTACCGGGGATGATGTAATCAGCATCATCGGGGTCACAGTTCGTGACAACGATAGCAACAACGGGAATACCGAGGTTCTTCGCTTCAGCAACAGCGTTCTTTTCTTTCTTGGGGTCAACTATGAATATAGCATCGGGAAGATCTGTCATTTCCTTGATACCGCCGTAGTTGCGTTCGAGGTCTGCAATTTCCTTGTTAAGTGCAGCAGCTTCCTTCTTGGGGAGAAGATCGAACGTACCGTCAGCTCTCATCTTTTCAAGGCTGATAAGACGGTTGATGCTCTTCTTTATTGTTTTGAAGTTTGTAAGCATACCGCCGGGCCAACGCTCGTTAACAAAGAACATTCCGCATCTGGATGCTTCTTCCTTGATAGCGTCTGCAGCCTGCTTCTTTGTACCTACGAAAAGGATGTTCTTTCCTTCTTCGGAAAGTGAACGTACGTACATGTAAGCTTCTTCAAACTTCTTAACGGTCTTCTGCAAGTCGATGATGTAGATACCGTTTCTTTCTGTGAAGATGTACTCAGCCATTTTAGGATTCCATCTTCTTGTGTGGTGTCCGAAGTGAACACCTGCTTCAAGCAACTGCTTGATTGTGATAACAGACATATTGTCCTCCTTGGTTTTTCCTCCACCTCAAAACCCCTGTGCGAGTACAAGTACCACCGAGCACAGCTTATGAAGTGTGCGGATTTTTTTAGTCACATTTCTCAATGTGCCGAATTATGATATCATAAATATATTTATTTGTCAATACATTTACTAAAAGTTTACATTTTTTCTGTCGAATATTATTTTACAACTACGTTATCTTCTCCAACCGTCTTGCGAAGTGTGTCGAGCATATATTCCGTAGGAGTGATCTTAATATCCAAAGCGGTATATTTTTTATCGCTTTCCGAATACAGCTGCACTTTATATTCGGATACATCATCTTCATAGATGGAAACGAGATTTACCACTTTTCGGTACAGCTCCCCTTCAAGATCGGGCAGTTTTATATATACCGTCTTTCTTTTTTTTACAGTGATATTACGCTGTACGTATCTGTTATTTGGTTGTAACGGCAAAACAGATGAAGCAAGAAGTTTGAACGAATCATCACCGTCAAGTGTTATTTCCCCGTATACGGCAACAGCCGAATCTGTTGTCAGATACTGTGCACACGCGCTAAGTACTTTCGGAAAAATAACTATCTCCGCTTCCGAAAATCTGTCCTCAAGCGTTGCAAACGCCATAACGTCACCTTTTTTCGTATTCTTATCAGTTCGCCTTGTGATGATGCCGCAGAGCGTTACAGACTGTTTTTCTTTATATTTACCATCGTTATTTTCAAATGATGCGTATATATCGGATATCAAAGACGGTGAGATATCACCTATATTCTTGCTGTAATCATCGAGCAGATGTCCGGAAAAATAAAGTCCCGATGCTTCTTTTTCGAAGTTCAGCTTATCCTTCAAAGAAAATTCCGGTATATCGGGATAAACGTAATCAGAGGGAATATCATCGTTTTTATCCGATATATCGAACATATCCATTTGTCCCGTTATATTTCTGCGTTTCGTTTCAAGCTGTGCTGACAGCAATTCTTCATAAGATGCAAGCAATCTGCTTCGGTAAACACCCAGCGAATCAAAAGCCCCGCATTTTATGAGTGATTCTATCTGCTTTTTATTACTGTCGTATTTTGCCATACGGCGGATAAAATCTTCGAAAGAATGAAACGGCAAAGATTCCCTTTCCTTTATCAGATTATCAACGAAACCTCCGCCGACGTTCTTTATGGCAAAAAGTCCGAAGCGTATCATCGCCTTACCGTCTTTTCTGACGACTGTAAAATTCTTTTCACTTTCATTTATATCGGGAGGTAAAACTTCAACGCCGTGTCTTTGGCAATGTGTTATATACCACGAGGTCTTTGAGAAATTTCCAAGTTCGCTTGTAAGAAGCGACGCCATATATTCGGGAAAATATCTGCACTTCAGATACGCCGTTCTGTATGTCAAAAAGGCGTATGAAGCGGCGTGAGATTTATTGAAGGCATATTTTGCAAATCCTGCAAGATTGTCAAAAAGCTCGTCGGCGTCTTTTTCCGTAAAGCCTCTTTCCTTCGCTCCGCTTATAAATATTTCTCTGTGTTCTTCCATTTCGTCCGACTTCTTTTTTGACATAAGTCTTCGGACTATATCCGCTTTACCGTAGGTGTACCCTGCTACCGTGCGGAATATTTCCATTACCTGTTCCTGGTAAACGACAACGCCGTAGGTAAGGTCGAGAATGTTTTTTAAAAAAGGAGAAACGTAGGATATTTTTTCAGGCTCGGATCTGTTTTTGAGATATTTCGGTATGGAGTCCATAGGCCCCGGTCTGTAGAGGGCTATTGCGGCAATTATATCTTCTATGCACGTCGGTTTAAGCTGTGTGAGAAGCTTACGCATCCCCGCGCTTTCAAGCTGAAAAACGCCCTCGCTGTCACCCGCAGTTATCATTTGATACACATCCTGACAGTCGATAGATGCTTTTGATATGTCAAAATCCTCGTCCGACTTCTTTATCTGCTCTATCGTGTTGTCTATGATAGTCAAGTATTTTATTCCCAAGAGGTCGAATTTAACAAGTCCGAGCTTAGACACGGCATCCATATCGTACTGTGTAAGCACCGTATCACCGTTTGTTGCCAAAGGAACGTAGGAATCTACCGTATCTCTCGTTATAACAACTCCTGCGGCATGCGTCGATATATTTCTCGGCATACCTTCGATACTCATCGCCGTATCAAGCAGATTGCGTATTTTGCTATCCGTATTATACACATTCAAAAGTGCTTCGCCGTCGGGTGATTCAAGTGCATCCTTTATCGTTATTTTAAGTCTTTGCGGTATGAGTCTTGCGACTGAATCCACCTCCGCGTACGACATTCCGAGCGCTCTGCCGCAGTCACGCACCGCCGCTTTTGCCGCAAGGGTGTTATATGTGATTATCTGGCAAACGCGGTCACGTCCGTATTTTTCCGTAAGGTACTCTATAACAAGGTGGCGTCTGTCGTCAGCAAAGTCAACGTCGATATCGGGCATACTGACTCTTTCGGGGTTGAGAAATCTTTCAAACATCAAACCATATTTTATAGAGTCAATATCCGTTATCCCGATAAGATATGCAACGAGCGAGCCTGCCCCCGATCCTCTTCCCGGACCTACCGAAACACCGTTTCTTTTCGCATAACAAACGTAATCAGACACTATCAGAAAATATTCGCAAAATCCCATTTGCGATATTACCGAAAGTTCGTAATCTATTCTGTCTGTGTATTCATTTTCAAGAGGGGTTATTTCACCGTCTGCACATTTTTTGTTATATCCGTCGTAGGTTAGTTTTTTAAGATATTCTTCCGCTGATGTACCGTCCGGCGGTGTAAAAGTCGGAAGATATATATTTGAAAAATCGAAATCGTAATTACATTTATCGGCTATATTGCACGTATTTTCAATCGCTTCGGGGATCCTGAAAAATATCATTTTCATCTCATCTTCGGATTTGATATAGAATTCATCCGTATCAAAACCGATAGGTCTTCCGTTTGTTATAACCGAGTTTGTCTGTATGCACATCAAAACAGCCTGTGTATCGGCATCCCTGCGCCTTACATAGTGTGCATCATTTGTGGCAACGGTTTCTACGGAAATATCACGTGCAAGCTCGCAAAGTGAATAAAATACCTCTTCTTCTTCCTGCGTGTTATGATTTTGAAGTTCAATATAAAAATCTTCCCCGAAAGCCTCTTTCAACGTAAGAGCGTATTTACGTGCAACGTCGGGAAGACCTTTCAGAAGCATTGACGGAATATATCCCGCAATACACCCCGAAAGGCATATAAGACCTTCTTTATGTTCAAGTAAAAGCTGTGTATCTATTCTCGGTCTTACGTAAAAGCCTTCCGTAAATCCTGCGGATACGAGCTTTATTAAATTTCTGTATCCCGTTTCATTTTTGCAAAGAAGGACCATATGGTAATACGCACCGTCCGCCCCCCTCGTTTTATCAAAACGAGAATTCGGTGCAACGTATACCTCACACCCGATGATCGGCTTTATACCTTCATTTTTGCAGGCATTGTAAAACGCCACAGCTCCGTACATCGTTCCGTGGTCAGTTATCGCTATTGCTTTTTGTCCGAGAGATTTTGCGTATTTCGCCATTTCGGAAACTCTGCAAGCTCCGTCAAGCAAGCTGTATTCACTGTGATTGTGAAGATGTACGAATCCCAATTATCTGTTCATCCTTTCTTTTGCGAACAAGGTTATGCGTTTTAATCTGTGTGAAAGCCCCGATTTCGATATAGGCGGCTCGAAAGTAAGTGCAAGCTCCGCCAAGCTCAATTCGGGATTTTCATAACGTGCGTATGCAGTTTTTTGAAGGTCTGCATCAAGCTCCGATATTTTTGATGTATCTATCAGATACTTTATAAGTGCGTTTATCTCTTTACACGCATTTACCGTTTTTTCGATATTTGCCGTTTCAAAGTTCACACGTCTGTTTGCGTTATTTCTGTATTCCTTGAATATTTTGTTGTTCATCATTTCAAATGCGGCACCGACAGCACCCATAGTATTCAAGAAATCGAGTATCTGCTCACTGTCTTTATAGTATATCACGTTACTTGATTTTCTGACAGTCGTACGCGGAGGAAGATTTATATCGCACAAAACCTTTGAAACGTCTTTCGTAAGATTTGTATACGGTGTAGACAGCTCAAGATGATACGACGCCTTCGGATCAGAAACCGTACCCGAGGCAAGAAAAGCACCCCTTATAAACATCCGTCTGCAGTTTTCACATTCGAATATACGCTCGTTTACCCTGTAATACGATGCCGCACCCGTCGGAACAAGCTCTTTTAAAGGAGCGAGTCTGCGAGCGGCCACAGCTGTTATTTTAAAGCTTTTGTACGTTACTTTTTCTTCGTTTTCGGATGAATGTTTTTCCGTGATATATTCATTCGTATCTATTTCGTAAAGCTCTTTTAAAAGGTCTGAATACAGCTTTGCAACAGACTCGTTTTCCGTTATCAGTTTAAGCTTGTCGAACTGAAATATATTCGAAAACGCAAGCATTCCCGAAAGCAAAGCACGCCTGCAGCATCTTGTTGTTACCTCCGCTTCGCATAAAGCGGTTTTCGTTTCACTTGAAAAAGACATTTTTCACCTATTTGATAAATCGAATCTCACATTCGATATCTATTTTTTCTCTATCCTTGATAACGCTTTTTACCGTATTCACGAGGTTTCGTATATCTTCACACGTCGCCCCGCCTTTATTGATAATGAAGCCTGCGTGCTTTTCGGATATTTGTGCGCCCCCAACAAAATACCCTTTAAGCCCGGCTTCATCTATCATTTTAGCTGTATATCTGCCGGGATAACGCTTAAAAGCAGAGCCTGCACTCGGATAATTCAATGGTTGTTTGTCACGCCTTTTCTGAATTATCTCACTCATTTGCCGTTTGATCTCTTCCTTATTTCCCTGCTGTAATTCAAAATCAGCAGACACTATAATAAGTCCGTTATCTTCAAAGGCGGAATGTCTGTAAGAAAAGTCGCACTCCTCTTTCGAAAGCGTTATGAAGTTCATTTTTTTAAGATCGAAGCATCTGACGCTTACAATACAGTCCTTGATCTCGCCGTCGTAAGCGCCCGCATTCATAAAGACAGCACCGCCGACCGTTCCGGGTATACCGTATGCAAACTCAAGTCCCGAAAGAGAAGAATCGCTTGCGGCAGTACAAAGCGAATAAAGCGTTGCACCGCAAAGTGCGTTTATTTTATTTTCCGTTACTTCTATTTTTTTAAGCTCTGTCGTTACTACAACTACACCATCGTATCCATTATCATCAAATACAATGTTTGAACCGTTGCCTATGACGATAAACTTAATACTGTTTTCTTTAAGTGTCTGAATACAGGATGCAAAGGCGTCTATCGTTTGCGGATAGACTGCCGTACAGCTCCCGCCGACTTTGAAGGTCGTAAGGCTCTTACACGACATATTTTCCGAAATTTTAATATTCGGTATATTCGAAAGCACTTCAACAATATCTTTCATAATCGTATCTTCTCTATAAGTATAATTTTATTTGCACAAAAGATAGTTTTGTGCATTTTGACGAATGAATAAATATACATGTATAATTATTCAACTTTGTTACATAAGCGGTGCAAACGCACGAATAACGGCATAAAAGAGCTTCTTTATCCACGATTTACTTAAAACAAAATCCTTTGATATCTCCTTACACACACCAAGCGTCTGCACGATATCATCTTCAATATCTTTTATACATCTGCAATTCGCCATCCAAAGACCGCATTCAAAGTGAAGGTATAAGCTTCTGTAGTCGAGATTTACCGTGCCGACCGTTGCGTATTTGCCGTCAACGTCAAACATTTTTGCATGTATAAATCCGGGTGCAAATTCAAATATACGCACACCTGCACGGAGTAATTCCGAATAATTGGACCGTGTCACCTGAAATACGAGCTTTTTATCCGGTATTCCCGGTGTTACGACCACAACTGTAACACCAGATTTCGCGGCGTTACAAAGTGCATTTCGCATTTCATTATCTATTATAAGATACGGTGTCGTTATCAAAATGTATTCTTTTGCACAGTTTATCATATTCAGATACACGTTCTGACCAACCGGTTCTCTGTCCGTCGGATTGTCGCAGTAGGGCTGTATATATCCGTCGTGAGTATCACGACGTGTATCTTCATTTTTTTCAAAGTAAAATTTTTCGAGCGGTTCGTTTTCTCCCGTGACGTATCGCCACATGCCGAGAAACATCACCGTAAGGCTGAACGCCGCGTCGCCTTTTATCACGACAGCGGTATCCTTCCAATACCCGAATCTTTTTTTCTTATTTATATATTCATCTCCGAAATTTATACCGCCCGTGAAAGCAACTTTGCCGTCGATAACGCATATTTTTCTGTGATCTCTGTTATTCAGTTTCGGAGAAAGCACTGGCTTGAGCTTATTGAATATACAGCACT
>JAZOSS010000062.1:0-25423 GCA_045657205.1 Eubacteriales bacterium | reverse complement strand
GAAATTAAGCGTCATTATGCCTGTCTACAATGTGGAAAAATATTTACGCGAAGCGATAGAGTCGGTTTTAAATCAGCCGTGCAAAGATTTGGAACTTATTTGCGTTGACGACGGTTCACCTGACAACTGTGGCAGTATTTGTGATGAATATGCAAGAAAAGACGAAAGAGTAAGGGTTATACACAAGGAAAACGAAGGCGTATCGGTTGCAAGAAACGTCGGTATGGATGCAGCAAACGGTCAGTGGATAGCTTTTCTTGATTCGGACGATAAATGGGTCGACGGCTTTTATAACAAAGAGGTAAATGGGCTTTTACAAGCTTCGGGAAAAGCATATGCCTTCAAGTACATTAAGGGTGATGAAAACTTAAATCCGATAACATATCCGTGCGGAAAGTCTGATAACAGTTCGGAGCTTAAAAAAATTTCTCCGTTTCAAAAAATGTGCTGGCAGGTCATCTATAATAAGTCTGATTTTGAAAAATACAATATTATTTTTGTTCCCGGACTTAAATATTGTGAAGATAATTTATTTATATCAAACGCGATTTATTGCGTCGATGTTGTTCATATAGACAGAGATATACTGATATATCGAAACAATCCGACATCAGCTATGAATACGAAAATGATGTGGAAAGACAAGATAATTCCTGCTGTTAAAGGTAGAATGTTTTACGAACAACATTTTTCTGAGTATCCGAAGCTTGCGGAAATGAACAAAGTCTGCGCTTTTGGTGGAATTTACGAACATATAGTATTTTCTTTCAGAGAAGGACGAACGATTTTACAAATGGAGCAGGATCTCAAAGATGCGGAACTATTTGATATGTATCAGAATTATCATAAATACGATCTTCCGGACGATCTTGAACTTAAGTTCAAAAAATATTTCAAGAATAAAAAAATATTCTATATAAAGTGCAGATTTGAAGAGTTCTTCAAAAATATATACAGAAAAATAAAAAACTGATTTTATTAAATGTGCAGAAGATAAAGTATGATACCTAAAAAAATACATTATTGTTGGTTCGGCGGCAAAGAAAAGCCGAAAGAAGTTTTAAAGTGCATTGACAGCTGGAAAAAATACTGCCCCGACTATGAAATAATACAGTGGGATGAAAATAATTTTGATGTGAATGCACATCCTTATACGAAACAAGCATACGAATTGAAAAAATGGGCGTTCGTGTCGGACTATGCAAGGCTTTGGATAGTGTATAACGAAGGCGGCATATATCTCGATACCGACGTCGAAGTTTTGAAAAATTTGGATGATCTGCTTGACAATGAAGCGTACATGGGATTTGAAGACAAAAAATATGTTGCAAACGGACTTGGATTTGGTGCTGTCAAAAATCATCCGTTTATCCTTAAAAACATGAAAGCTTACGACAAAGAAAGTATTATCGGCAAGGACGGAAAACTTGATCCCGTAAGCTGTCCTGTCTATACCACGAATCTTTTGAGAGAAGGTGGTCTTACAGATGACAACGGAACAGTTCAGAATGTTTGCGGAGTTACGATATATCCGAAAGACAGGTTGTGCCCGTATAATTATATTACGGGTGTTATGAACATTACGGATAATACGTATTCGATACATCTTTACTCTATGACGTGGCTCGGAAAAGCTCAGGTTATAAAAAGTAAATTTACGAAAATAATACACAGGTTATCGGGAAAATATAAATAATGAAGTTAACTGTTTTTACACCGCTGTATAACAGAACAGAATTTTTGCCAAGGATATTTGAAAGTTTAACAAAGCAAAAATATAAGGATTTTGAGTGGCTCGTTATAGATGACGGTTCGGCAAATGATTCGGAACACGTAATAAAAGGGTTTGAAAAAACAGCTGCTTTCGGTATAAGATATATAAAAAAAGAAAACGGCGGAAAACATACGGCTCATAATCTGGCTGCGGAAGAAGCCCTCGGCGAGTGGTTTATGTGCCTTGATTCCGACGACGTTCTTGCAGAAGATGCACTGACTCATTTTTATAAAACCGCTGAAAAAACAGAATTTGACATTTTGACCGCGTACAAGCAGACGCTGAACGGAGAGATGCTTTGTGATAAATTATCACCAGAAGATAACGGCAAAGGAATATATACGCTCTTAATGGATAAGCGCGGTGAATACGTTTTCTTCTTTAAAACCGAGCTTATTAAAAAATTCCCATATCCCGTTTTTAAAAACGAAAAGTTTTCAAGCGAGTGTATAGTGTACGACCGACTTGAAATTGAAGGTTACCGTACGGGAGTTATTGACGGTGTCGTTCAGAAATGTGAATATCAAGAAGAGGGACTCAGCAACAATTTCAGAAAGCTTCTTACAAAGAATCCTTGCTGTTTTCAGATCGTTCATATGCAACGAATAGATCTCTCAAAGACGTTAAAGTTGAGATTTATTCACAGTATAAAATACTGTGCATTCAGGGTATTAAGTAAATTCAAGGCACCGAAATATGAAGGAAAACACAGGGCTGCGGTTTTTTGTGCTTATCCTTTGGGTGTGCTTGCGGCAATTTATTATAAAATGAGATAATAAGAAAGGGAGGTAAAGTCGGCGATGGCGCATAATACGGATAAAATCAAATCTAAATATATAAAAAATCATACTATATCGTACGAAAAAAAAGAATCGCTTAAGGAAAAGCTGTTACCGGAAAAGGGCCTCTCAAAACCTCAAAGCAAGTATATAAAAAATTATAAGGAAACCAAAGAAGCAAGAAAGATAAGCATACACCATCCGTATGTGTGTTACGGAATTGCAGTAGGTGCTTATGTAATATACGTACTTTCAAGCTCCGGCTTCGGAATTTCTCTTGGTTTTCCGACACTTAACTTTTTGTTAGCTCTAGCGCTTCCTATAATAATGTATTTTTCAAGAGATGACATTTATCTTTCAAAAGATCTTAAAAAAGTATGTTTCGTTTTACTTTTATTCTCCGGTTCCATTTTTATATCGTACACTAAAGTTTTAAACTATAGTTACTTGTTAAGATGGGTGTTGATGATCTCTCCTTGTATTACAGCATCGTATATAGGTTATCGAATCAAAACCATAAAATATGTAGCTTTTTCATATGTAATTATGAGTGTGCTCCTTGTTATCGACCATGTATCCGGAGGCATAACAGCGGGGTGGAATGGAAATTCGCTTGCCGGACTCACAGTATGCGGGGTCGTATGGTTAGCGTTCATAAGCGATCCGAAGCAAAGGGCGATGCTTTTATTTGAGATAGCTGTGTTCGCTCTCGCTTTTGTACAAATGATTTCAACTGATTGCCGAAACGCTATATTAGTTTTGACCGTTTTTGCTATTTTGCTATACCTCGTCCCAAAGCCGCTCTTTAAAAAGAAAGTTTTTTTCAGAAGTTTATATATATTTTCTTTATCTTTGCCATGTTTGGCTGTTTCTGTTATGAACTTTTTATATAACGCTCCGTTTGCACAGGATCTTAATGCTTGGGTGTTTGAAAAAACAGGAAAGTTATTATTTTCCGGCCGTGAAGAAATTTGGACGACACTATATGAATATGTACACGATCCTTTATTCGGTAACGGATACGGTTATTCAGTTAATACACATAGCTTGTACGCAAGAGTATATACACATTTGGGATTTGCGGGTTTTTTGTTGTTTTGCTTGTTTTTTGTCTATATTTTTGAATATTTGCATAAATATATAGATGATTATATAGTAAAGGGAAGTTTTGTATCATTTATATCACTGTATATTTTTGGTACTTTTGAAAATATTATGGTGCAAACTTCATTGATGTGCACGCCTGCATATTTAATATTGGCAGTCGGAGCAGGACGGGCTTGTATGCTTGAAAAAGAAAACAAATTGAAAATATCGGAGGGAAAGCATGTATAGTGTTATAATACCGATATATAATTCGGAAAAATATTTAAAACGTTGTATAGACTCCGTTCTGGCACAAACCGCAGCTGATCTTGAGCTTATTTTAGTTGATGACGGATCGAAGGATAAAAGCGGCGATATATGTAAGGAATATGCCGAAAATGACAAACGTGTGAAATATATCAGAAAAGAAAACGCGGGCGTAAGTGCGGCAAGAAATACAGGTCTTGATAACGCAAAAGGGGAATACATCGGTTTTGTTGACAGTGACGATGAAATAAAATCCGACATGTATCAGTCGCTTCTGGAATGTGCCTATAAAAACGATGCACAGATAGTTATTTGCGATGCGGTGACTGTTTATTCCGATGGAAAAACAGAAGAAGATACACTGCCTTGTTTTGATGCATCGAAAAGCATTGACAGAGAAAATTTGACACCGGAACAGATGCTCTTTTCGGCAGGCTCTGCGTGCAGATGTGTATACAAACGCGAGCTTCTGGAGGAAAATAAAATAAGATTTCCGGTAGGTATAAAGCTTTCAGAGGACAGAATATTCAATATTCTCGCACTGGGACATTCTGAAAAAATATATTATTTGAAAAAGCAATTCTATTTGAGATACGTTATATCGGGAAGTGCTGTAAACAAATATCACAGTGATTACTTTGAAACGGTTTTAAAAGCCGGAGAGAAGATCGAAGAAGCGCTTCGTGAATGCGGTTTTTCGGATGAGTTTAAAAACACATACAAGAGCAATATTTCGTACGGCACCCTGTCTTCAATATATAATGAATTTCATAAAGACTGTAAGAATTCTTTTTCAAAAAAAGTATCAAACGTGAAGCGATTTTGTAATGATACTCGTGTGCAGGAAGCTTTGGATGTAAAGTGTGATGATTTCAAGCTTAAACTTATAAAAAAGAAAAAAGTCTATACGCTTATTTTTCTTGTTAAATTAAGAAATATACTGAAAAGGGGATAATTATGGACAAGCCTTTGATCAGTGTTATTATACCTGTATATAAAACTGAAAAATATTTGCAGAAGTGTGTTGATTCGGTTCGCTCGTCTGATTATGAAAATTTGCAGATAATTCTCGTCGATGACGGATCTCCCGATAACTGCCCTTTAATGTGTGACAATATTGCAAAAACAGATGAAAGAATAACCGTGATACATAAAGAAAACGGCGGACTTTCTTCTGCAAGAAATGCAGCACTCGATATTATGAAGGGGCAGTACGTGACGTTTATTGACAGTGACGATATTATAAAATCCGATATGATATCTTCTATGTATGATATCGCATATAAAGAAGAATGTGATATTGTGAAGATCGGCATGGTGCTTACTGAAGATGAAAAAGAAAAAGGAATTTCGGAAAGCGAGTATATGATAGTTTCTGAAAAAGAAGCACTCGGACGAATATACACCGATCCTCCGTCAATAGTGACTATATGCGGAAAGCTGTATAAGTCTTCTCTGTTTGATAAAGAAAGATTCCCGGAAGGAATAATCAACGAGGACGAGTATTTGACACCTCGCCTTTTCCATAAATGCGAAAAAATAGCACTTTGCGAAAAAACAGGGTATTTGTATATGCAGCGTCCGGGTGACAGCATTATGCGCAGTGATTTTTCTCTGAAAAAAATGGATATTCTGAATATTGTCGAAGATAGAACTAAATTGTTTGAGTCTTGGGGATATCAAGACCTTGCAAAGCTTTCAGAAAGAGATAACTTCGTACATCTGCTCATATTGAGAGGAAAGACAAAAAATACAAAGTACAAAGAACAGTATGAGCTGATAACGAAAAAAATCAACAGTATAAAATTTTCTTCTCTGAGTTTTGGACAAAAATTGAGATTAATTCTGTTGAAAATAAATTTACACGATACGGTATATAAATGAAGCGAATATTAAATATTTGAATAAAGAGGAAGAAAAAATGAACGAGCAATGGAATATCGTTATCAAACCCAAAACGGGATGGTTTGATATAGACGTAAAAAATTTATGGAAATATCGCGATCTTGTAAAATTATTTGTTAAAAGATCGTTTGTGGCGGGCTACAAACAGACTATATTGGGGCCTGCTTGGGCAATAATTCAACCGCTCTGCACTACCGTTATTTTTACGATAGTTTTCGGAAATCTTGCAAAGCTTGCCCCCGGCGGGGTGCCGTCGTTTCTCTTCTATATGGCGGGTAATATTGCTTGGGGATATTTTTCGAGCTGTCTTGGCGGTACGTCGGGTACTTTTACGGGCAATGCCGGCATTTTCGGTAAGGTGTATTTCCCGCGACTTATAATGCCGATAACAACGGTCATTTCGAATTTAATATCTTTCGGCATACAGTTTGTTTTCTTTATAGGTTTTCTAGTGTATTATCTTATAACGACTGATCTTGTAGCACCTAATCTTTTTATCCTTATGACACCTGTTTTGCTTGTACATATGGCGCTTATGGGACTTGGTCTTGGCATAATCTTTTCGTCGCTTACAACAAAGTACCGTGATCTTACGATGCTCATAGGCTTCGGTGTACAGCTTTGGATGTATCTGTCACCCGTTACGTACGACTATACGATAATTAGTGATAAATGGCGCGGACTTTATATGTGTAATCCTATGGCACCGGTTATAAATACGATGAGATACGCATATCTCGGTATAGGTGAATTTGAGCTTGGATACTACCTTTTGAGCTGGGCGATAACATTAGTTTTGCTTTTCTTCGGTGTCTTGCTTTTCTCAAGAGTTGAAAAGACGTTTATGGATACGGTTTGATAAAAGAGGAAATACATATGAATGAACTTGCTGTAAAAATTGAAAACGTTTCAAAACAGTACCGCCTCGGCGCAATAGGCGGCGGTACACTTAAAGGTGACTTGCAAACTTTTTTTGCAAAATTGAGAGGTAAGGAAGACCCGAACAGTAAGATCGGATCTACCGTATATGCTAAAAACGAGAAATTTTTGGCTCTTCAGGATATCAATCTCGAAATAAAAAAAGGTGAGGCTGTCGGTATAATCGGCCATAACGGTGCGGGTAAGTCAACGCTTTTAAAGCTGTTGACAAGAGTTACGGCACCCACAACGGGACAAATATCAATCAATGGAAGAATAGCGAGTATGCTTGAGGTCGGTACAGGCTTCCACCCGGAGCTTTCCGGACGTGATAACGTATATCTCAACGGTGCGATACTCGGTATGTCAAAGGCTGAAATTGCAAAGAAATTTGACGAAATAGTTGAATTTTCTGAGGTTAGACAGTTTATAGATACACCTGTTAAAAGATATTCTTCAGGTATGTACGTAAAGCTTGCCTTCTCCGTTGCCGCACATCTTGACTCTGAAATAATGATAATGGACGAAGTCTTGGCTGTCGGTGATGTCAAGTTTCAGCAAAAATGTCTTGATAAAATGAGCGAAGCGGCTCATAAAGACGGAAGAACGGTCCTTTACGTAAGCCATAATATGAACACGATCCGCCGCTTGTGCGATAGATGTATCGTTCTTGAAAGAGGAAAGGTTATTTTCGACGGTGATGTCGATAAAGCAATTTCTCTTTATTTAAACATAAGCAACGAAATGCAGCTTGAATATGATTATACGGTTCGCACAAAAAGTTTGGGCACAGGTGATATTAAGATGATGGGGCTTTCTATCATCAATAAGAAGAATTGCACATATGAAAAAGGCGAAAATATAGAGTTTTCTTTGAAGTGCGAAGCGAAACAAAGCGTTAAAAATGCACGTTTCAGATTTGAGATTTCATACAATGATGGAGAAGTTATAGGCACAGCCTTTTCGGACAAGAAAATATCTGTTGAAAAAGGCGAAGTATTTGAGTGCGATTTTTCTCTTGATACAAAAAATTTTCCGGAAGGACAGTATTATGCTGTAGCTCTTATTTTTGAATACGATTCTTCGGGTAATGAGCTTCCGATAGATTGGGTAGAACCTGCATTTTCTTTTGAAATAAGGGAAATAAAAACTGATGATAAGATAAAATGGCTTCATAATTATTGGGGACATATTCATTTGGAAGACGCTAAGTTGAAGAATATAAAAAGATGAATAACGTTAAACTGAGTATACTTACACCGGTGTATAACGTCAAGGATGAGCTTGGGAAGATGATAGAGTCGGTTTTAGCACAGAGCTTTACCGAGTTTGAGCTTATTCTTTCCGATGACGGATCTACTGACGGAAGCGGTGAAATATGCGATATATATGCCCAAAAAGACAGCCGTGTGAAGGCTTTGCATTTTGAAAACGGCGGTGTGAGCGAAGCAAGAAACAGAGCGGTAGCGGCGGCAAAAGGTGAATACATCGGCTTTGTTGACAGCGACGACGTAATAGAAAACAATATGTTTGAGCGTCTGATGAAGACTGCGTACGAATACGACGCCGACATCGTGCAGTGCAAGCACAACAGAGACGCATCCGTCATCGGCGGCAGCGGTGAAGTACAGGTGATGTCAGGTGCTGATATGCTTGATGAGATGCTTTGCCGTGCACACGGCGGTGATTATACGAATATCGTTGCTCTTTGGTCAAAAGTATATAGAGCTGACGTTATAAAAAATGTTGTTTTTCCGAAGGGACGTACGTATGAGGACGAGGCTAAGATGCCCGAGATACTTCTGAATGCCAAAAAGCTTGTGCAGATAGATGAAATATTGTATCACTACATATACCGTCCCGTCAGCATAATAGGCCATTCGACGTTTCGCAAGCAGTGCGATAAGGCAATGGCTCTCAGGGAAAGAATAGATTATATAAAAACCGTTGATGAAAAATATTATCCCGACGCCGTGGTTGCTTATTACAACCATCATAAGCTTTTTATGATGGAAAACACTAAATATCCCGAAAAAGAGTCGGAAGAATACAATAAGAAGCTTGCAGAGAACTTACTTAAAGATAAAAAGTTAATTGCAAAGCATGTAAATAAATACGAAAAGCTTAACTTGTTATTGCTTTCGCTGAAAAACAAGTCGATTATGAAATGGCTTATCGGACAAGAGTTTGAACCTATACAGAATTTTTACAGAAAGCTGAAAAAATAACCGTAAAACTATTGTATTTTGTCCTATTAAGTTATATAATAAATAGTATAATAATTTCAGGTAGTAATAAATTTGCAAATTCAAGACGTCGAAAACGATCTTACGGAGAAAAATATGGAAAAGAAAAGAATTTTTTTATCTTCGCCGACAATGAACGGAACGGAAATGGAATACATAAAAAGTGCTTTTGATACGAATATGGTTATTCCGCTCGGACCGAATGTGACTGAATTTGAAAAAAGAATGTGCGAGTATTCAGGCAAAAAGAGAGCTGTTGCGCTGTCCTCCGGTACTGCCGCACTGCATTTGTCCCTCAAGCTTGCAGGCGTGAAAAAGGGAGATGTTGTGTTTTGCCAATCGCTGACGTTTTCAGCCTCGGCAAATCCGATAATGTATCAGTATGCCACCCCCGTTTTTATAGACAGCGAGGAAGACACCTGGAATATGTCCCCTGCGGCACTTGAAAAAGCGTTTGAAAAATATCCGAGCTGTAAAGCCGTTATTTTGGTGCATCTCTTCGGCGTTCCCGGCAAGATAGATGAGATAAAAAAGATCTGCGACTCTCACGGTGCAATACTTATTGAAGATGCCGCAGAAGCACTCGGTGCAAAATATAAGGGACGTTTCGTGGGTTCTGACGGAAAATACGGAGCCATCTCGTTTAACGGAAACAAAATAATAACGACGTCGGGTGGCGGAATGCTTTTGACCGATAGTGATGAGGATGCCGACAAGGCTTTGTTCTGGGCAACCCAGTCACGCGATGCCGCACCGTGGTATCAGCACAGTGAGGTCGGATATAATTACCGTATGTCGAATATAAGCGCGGGCATCGGTTGCGGCCAGATGAATACCCTTGATGAATTTGTTGAGAAAAAAAGAAGAATATACGGAATATATAAAAGCGAGCTTGAAGGACTTTCGGGAATGCAATTCCAAAAAGCTGAAGAGTGTGCATATCCCACGCACTGGCTTACGACCGCTATCGGTTCATTTGATTTTATGAAAATAGTTTCGGGCCTTGCCGAGGAAAATATTGAAAGCCGTCCTATGTGGAAGCCTATGCATCTTCAGCCTGTTTTCTCAGACTGCGGTTACGTAACCGAAACAGACGGTTTGAGTGTCAGCGACAGAATTTTTGAAAGCGGCATATGTTTGCCGAGCGATATAAAAAATACTGATGAGGATATGGACAAGATCATAACCTGCATCAAAAAAATATTAAAATAATCTCAATTATACATTGAAAAAATACGGCTTGAAGCGTTTTTTGCGTGATGGCTGTCGAAAATGGAGAATGAAATGAAAAGGTTTTTTTCGGTACTTCTTTTGATGGCGATGTTATTTGCATTGCCTTCATATGCGGTATCACTTGACAAAAATCAGGTGAACAAAGAAACACCCGCAGCCCTTTCCAAAACGATAAAGGGCGCTGCTGTAGCTGATGTTACAACTGACACCTTGTTGTATACAAATTCGTCCGATAGTAAGCTTCCCGCATACGGCGGCATATCACGCCTTATGACTGCGGTGACGATAGAGTATCAGAACAGGCAGGATACGGTATTTAAATCGGATTTTTCAAAGGAAGTTTATGAAGATCATCTTGCATCGTTGCTTGTCAAAGATGATGTTGCTGCTGCAAGAACTCTTGCGGTCGAAGTATCGGGATCTATTGAAGATTTCGTTGAGTTGATGAATGCGACTGCTGCACAGATCGGTATGGTGAATACCACGTTTACAACTCCCGACGGTATACGTGATACAAGAGCGGTTACAACTGTTGATGATTTACTGCTCCTTGCATACGAAGCGTATAATCTTTCGGAAATAAAGACGATCCTTTCGTCCAATTTGTATTATTCTTTGGATGGCGGCTCGTCATATGCGCGTGACTATAGTATTCTTAATCCCGACCACAAGTCATATAACGCAAATGTCAATTTTTATGCCTGCGGAGACTTCGGCGATGAGGGGCTTCTGTCAATAGTAGGGGCGATGAATGCATCGGGCCGTGAGGTCGTGGCGGTTACGTACGAAAGCGGTTCATACGTAACGGAATATAAAAACAATTATGCCGCTGATATCACAAGCTTGCTCACTATGTCCTTTTCAAGATATTATATCGCAGAGCTTCTTGATGTTACAAAAGCAGTTGTAAACGAGCTTGACGGTTTTTCTCTTTCGGATGGAACACGTGTTTATGCAAGTGTTGAGATACCGAACGATCAAAAGGCGAGAAAGCTGTTGCCGGTATCTTACGGTGAGATAATATTCAACAACTACACCTCGTGCTCCGTTGATATCGGCCCGCTTCCCGAAAGCGGAGAGCTTAACACTCTTCTTACGACAGGTGTTTTGAGATATGACAACGATGAGCTTCTGACTTTCCGCTTGCGTACGAACCGTATAGTTTTTGAAGACGGAAGCGAGCAGAGAAGCGAATACAGCCTTTACAGCAATGAGGAAGGCGAAAAAATAGCTGACGATCAATACAAAAAGAATCAGTGGATAATAGTTTCCATAGGTGTTTGCACATGCGCTGCTTTGGCGGTTGTCGGCGCTGAATTCTTGAAGCGCAGAATGATGTAAGGAGGGAAAAACAATGACGATAAGAGACGTAATATTCATTATTTGTAAACGAATGAAATTTATTGTTATTTTCCCCGTTGTGGTCGTTACGTTGTATTCGTATTGGAATTATACAACGCAGGTCCCCACGTATTCTGCAAGAGCGGTTTTGTATACGATAGATAAAGGCTCGACGAACATAAATGAGATTGCTATCGTTGAAAGACTTATGCCGAACTATCAACTTCTGTCACAAACGGGCGAAGTGAGAAAAATGGCGGCTGAAAATCTCGGAGAATCACTTGGTGGTGTCGGAGTGAGCATAAGCATAGACATTGAAAAACACACAATGACGGTATCTACTTCCGGCACAAACCCGTCAAGAGTTGCAAACGTTGCAAACGTATATGCGGCAACCATAATAGAATATCTTGGTGATACGATGGGTGTTGACAACATTTCGTTTTTGGAAACGGCAACAAAACCCGGCGCTCCGACAGGCCCTTTAAGACAAAGACCTATATTGGTAGCAGGAATAATATCAACGTTTCTCGGAATAGTTACGGTGTTTGTACTTGAATTTGCAAATACGACGATAAGAACACCAGAGGATATTGAAAAAGCGTATAATCTTACGGTCCTTGCGGAAATCGGAAGATACAATAAGGGTAAAAAGAAATAAGGAGAGTATATCATGGATTTTAATATAATGAGTGACTACAAGGCACTTGATGAAATAGCACTTGATGCGATAAAGACTCTCCGAACGAATATTCAGTTTGCATCTATCAGCCGTGAAATAAAGACGATAGTTATGACGAGCTGTGTTCCCAACGAGGGAAAAAGTACCGTATCGACGTTCTTGGCGTTGGCTATGGCTGAATCGGGAAAAAAGACGTTGCTTGTTGAATGCGACCTCCGTCATACGACTTTGCGTAAAAGAATGAAGATACCGCGTAACGTTGGTGTCGTAAGTTATTTGCAGGGTAAGACTCCTCTTGAAGAGGCTATTTCGGCAACTCCTTACGAAAATATGTTCTTCCTCGATGCAGAAACACGTGTGCCGAACCCTGTTGAGCTTATTTCCTCCGATGCGTTTTCGGAGCTTATAAAAAAGCTCAGAGATATGTTTGATATCGTTATATTCGACACACCTCCGGTAGGTACGTTTATAGATGCGGCGTTGTTTGCATCAAAATCCGACGGAACGATAGTTCTCGTAAAAACGGGAGTTGTTGAAAAGCGTTTGTTCAAAAAATGTATAGAACAGCTTGAAAAAGCAAATGCCAATATTATGGGCGTTATCTTCAACGGTATTGAGCAGATGCAGGCAGGCTACTACGGCAAATATTACAACAGAAAATACTACGGACGTAAGAAAAAGAAGCTTTAAAAGGAGGGAAAAGGCGTATGACAAAAGATTTTTTGCTTTTGATTCGCCTTTTCTCTTTTTCTGCAAAAGGCGAGCCTGTATCGGATGAGGTGCTGGAAGAATTTTTTAATAAAGATAAAGGGCTTGATATTGAAAAGTTAAGACGTGTTTATGCTGCAGCAATGGTTCAGAACTGCTCTGCCATGACGGATATCGCCTTTCAGGATATATTGGTAAAAAGCGGTTATGAGGAAGAAGCTTCAAGATATTTAAAGCGCATAAAGCTCCAGATAATGTCCTCGACTGCTGTAAGCGGACAGATACACGAGCTTGTAACGCAGCTTGAGAAAAAGGGGATAGAAGCAAAAATACTAAAGGGGATGTCCCTTTCGTATCTTTACGCAATACCCGAATGCAGAACGTCTTGCGATACCGATATATTGATCCCCAAAATCAAGGAAAACAGCGCGTATGAAGTTATGAGAGAACTCGGCTACAAGATAGCACCGAGGACGGAATATTCCCACCACGCCACGTGTATGCACCCGAAAGCAGGGGCTGTTGAGCTTCACACGGATCTTTTTTTTGAAAGAATAACGGACGTCATTTTTGATAAAGAGGATTTTAATAAGAAGTTGACTGAATCAGAGGGAGGCTTTCATATAAACGGTCTTGCGTTCAAAACACTCGGTGTTACGGAAAATCTCATTTATATCACACTTCATATGATACAGCACTTCATAAGAAGCGGAACGAGCGTAAGACAGCTTTACGACCTGCTTATATACTGCAAGACGTATAAGGACAAGGTAGATAAGAAAGAGTATTTTTCATATCTTGAAAGATTTTCTTATACGGGAATATATAATGTTGTTATGAGCTGTGGTGTTGAATATTTCGGTTTTGAAGAAGATGAGCTTATGACGTTTGTAAGACTTTCAAAAGATATTGTCGATGAGTTTCTAACCGATATCGAAAACGGCGGCTGGATAGGTAAAAAACGTGACGACGGCTATGCCTTCTTCCGTGCTTACGGCAATTTGAAGGCGAAAAACTCAAACAGCCTTGATGAAAAGCAGTATAAAAAAGAGCTTAAAAAGTATCAAAGAAACAGAATGATAAGCTCCGTTTTCCCGGATAAAGAAAGACTTATTGCAAAATTTCCGTATGCTGAAAACCCGCTTTTGCGTCCTTTTGCCTGGTTTTCTTGGCTTGGATACGGTTTTTCGCTTTTAAGACAGGGAGAACTCAGTTCAGACGTAAAGGACGACGAAGAGTTTAGTGAGAGCGATAAAAAGCGTTTTTCTCTTTTTGAAAAGCTTGATATGATCGACTCGGAGGGAAAATGATAAACGAAAAAACAGAAATAGAAAAAGTAATAGAAGAAAACGGTTTTTACGTTACGAACCCGAAGGGAACGAGCATGCTTCCGCTTATTTATCAAGGTCACGACACGGTTATAATAAAACCGAAGGGTAAAAGACTTGACAAATACGATGTTGCTCTTTACAGAAGAAAAAACGGTGAGTATGTTTTGCACCGTGTAATATACGTAAAAGAAGACAGCTATGTATTCTGCGGTGATAATCAGACAGTTCTTGAGTACGGTGTTACCGACGATATGATATTGGGTGTTATGACTGAGCTTATACACGATGGTGTAACGGTCGACACGACAAGCGAAGAATATTATAAAACCGTAAAAAAACGTGTAAAAAAAGCAAAAAGAAGCCGAATAAAGAGAAAAATAATAGTCTTTATAAAAAAATGCCTCAGGAAAAAATAAAATGATAGAAAAAAATATAACGAAAAAGAAGGAAAAAATGAAGAAGGGTGAAATTTTGAATTTCATCTGGCATATATTTTTTAAAATAATCGTCTGTATACTTACACTTGCGATCCTTGCTGTGTTTGCCTTATTCAGTATTTGCAATACGGTTGCAAACGGACCAAGTGAAACGGTGCGTGATACACTCGTGCTTTCAGCCTTGCAGGCAAGTGCCACAAAGTGGGTGCCGGGGCTTTTTCTCGATGATGAAACGGTTCAGAGCATACTCGATAAAAGTAACGAAAGAGTTATCGAAGAGGTCGATTTTGAGGATATAGGAAATTCCGAAAACGACGATGACGATCCAAATCAGAGCACGGAAACAGTTGATGAATGGGAAGGACACGAAGACGGTGTGAAGCTCGACATTGTTGTAAATAATACTTTCAAAGCGTACGTTATGCTTGTGAAAGACCCGAAAAGAGTGTATACGGGTGTTTCATCACAAAACTTTAAAACCGCAAAAAGAGGTGAAAGAATATACGTAGCCGCTGAAAAAGCAGGTGCAGTTGCTGCAATAAATGCAGGTGAGTTTGAAGACGGCGGAGGAACGGGAAGCGGTGCTGCCCCTATGGGAATGACTGTTTCTGAAGGTAAAATAGTCTGGAACGACGGGCTTAAACGCACGTTTATCGGCTTTAACGCAAACGACAGACTCGTTGTAAAAGAGGGAATTACAGAAGCTGAAGTGAAAGAATTGCAGATACGTGACGGCGTATCATTTCAAAAAGGAAATGCACTTATTGAAACGGTGAACGGCTCAACGATAGCGTATACGGGAAGCGGTGATCTCGGCGTTGCACAAAGAACCGCTATCGGACAAAGAAAAGACGGTACGGTAATTATGATAGTAACGGACGGAAGAAGTGCAAATTCACTCGGTGCAACACGTGACGACGTAATAAATCTTATGCTTAAATACGGAGCTGTCTGTGCCGGAATGCTTGACGGCGGCTCGTCTGCTATGATGTATTATGCCGATTATATAGACAAATACGACGTCGATGAAAGCACGCTTGACGAATATCAGAAGCTCGGTGTTGTCAATAAATACAAGGCGTTCACAAAACCGAGATATCTTCCCACATTCTTTATGGTAAGGGCGGTGGATGAAAATGGCTGATAAGAAAAAATGCTCTGCTGTAAAAAAGATATTCGGCGGATATCCTTCGCTTATATTTTATATAGGACTTGCTGTTATTGTGCTTGCCGTCTTAATAGGTGTCGGAGTATTCAATTCAAAGCTCGAAAAATATCTTGCAGATTACGAATCCTCACTTCCGAAATATACTGTTGAAAATATTTTCAATGAATATTTCAAAAATCCCGATTTTGATGAGCTTATGAAAAAAAGTCCTCGCGATGTAAACGAATTCAATACCTATGAGGACTATAAAGAATATTTTGAAAGCCTTACAAAGGATAAAGAAATAACGTACGTCTACGTTGCGGGAACGGATAAAACGAAGATAAACGTAAAGGCGGACGACGTTAAATTCGCATCCTTTACAATAAAAAAATCGGACAGCAAGAATGAAAACGGCTTTGAACTGTACGAGCTTGACACCGTGACACTTTACAGCAAAACGCAGTACGATGTAAAATTCAGAATACCGTTTAACTGCAAAGCCGAGGTAAACGGAATAATTCTTGATGAAAAATACAAAACGGAAACGGGAATAACAGACGACAAAAGAGAGTCCTTGCCTGAAGGCGTGTACAAATTTTCTTTTGACGAATACGAAGTGGAAGATCTTTTGATATCCCCGGAGGTGTCGGTATACAACAGATACGGTGAAAAGGTGACACCTTCGTACGACGAAAAAGAAAAGATATATACACTTGATTTTGAATACGATGAGAAGCTTGAAGAAAAGTACAGTACGCTTGCCATTACAGCTACTGAAAATTATGCGGCAAGAATGCAGAATGCCGTCAGTATGAGTGCTGTTAAAAAGTATTTTGAATCAGGGACCGAACTTTACGATGCGATAAAAAAGAATCCCTCAAGCTTTGTCTGGGATTATGAATCGTATCATTTTGAAAATGAAAAAGCGGAAAATTTTTATGCGTATGACGATAAGACGTTTTCCTGTCACGTTACAATGACACAGGTTATGTGCAAGAAAGGCTGGCAGGATTACAGAGAAAATATAAGTATTACGCTTTATTTCAGAGCTGACGAGGACGGAGATTATCTCGTTTACGACCTCGTAACCAATCTTTGATGTTCCGAGGAGGTAAAATATGTCAGTTGCGCTCATTCCCGGCTCGTTCGATCCGATAACGGTCGGACACGAAGACCTGATACAGCGTGCATCAATGCTGTTCGACGAGGTCATCGTGTGTATATTTTCAAATTCTTCAAAGCAGACGATGTTCACTCCCGAGGAAAGACTTGAATTTTTGAACGCGGCGGCAAGCGAATACAGAAACGTAAGAGCCGATATATCGTCTGGACTTCTTGCCGACTATGCAATACAGCACAGGTGCGACGTCATAATAAAAGGGGCAAGATCGGGTACGGATTTCGACTACGAGTTCTCAATGGCTTCCATAAACAGAGAGCTTGCACCGATGGTCGAAACAGTCATTTTGCCGTCAAGATGCGAACTGTCACACATAAGCTCGACTATGGTGCGTGAGCTTATAAAGTACGGAAAGGACTTCAAACCGTTCGTTCCGTCGTCAGTTGCACCGCTTATTTGATATTTTTGTTGATTATTACCATTTGATTTTTTTGAAAAAATATGGTATAATACAACACGTGGAAAAGATCTATGAAAGGCAGGGTTGAAAAATGGGAAATGTCGATATAACATTGCGTCACAAAATTGGTGACAACGTAATTTATAAGAACAACGGGATTTGTGAAATATGCGATATCAGAGAGATGAGCTTTGCGGGTGCGGAAAAAAAGCCGTATTATGTGTTAAAGCCCGTGTATTCGCTCGGCTCTCATACATACGTTCCCGCTGATCTGCCCGAGCTTGAGCAGTATATGCACACACTTCTTGATAAAGAAGAAATACATAAGGCTATAGATACTTACAGCGATTTTGAGCTTTCGTGGAATGACGATACGAAAACGAGAGCTGAATATTTTAATTCTTTGATATCATCGTTTGACAGACGTGCAATACTTGCTATTGCAATAAAGCTTTCGGAATATAAGACGGAGCTTGACAGCAAGCGCAAGAAGATGTACGCAAGCGACGCTAAGATATTATCTCTTGCAGAAAAAATGATAAAGGACGAATTTGCATTCGTCCTGGAAATCAAAAGAGATGAGGTTTTTGATTATATTAAATCCCGTCTTTCAGAATAAACGGCGTTTTTCTTATTGAATAATTAAACGGTGCTGTTTTCGGCATCATAAACGAAAAAAGATTGTCTGCTTCTGCTTCAAGCATAAACTGCGGAACGGAAGTGTGATCTGACGGTTTCGTTATGATGCAGAGGTTTCGGTGCCGTTTTTTCGTTTTTGACAGATATTCAAGCCCCACACCGTCCGCACCGAGCAGAAGGGTGTAGGAAGGTGCTTCTTTTCTGTCTTCTTCGCTTATTCCCAAAACGGCAGATAAAATTGCACGGCGTATTTTGGCATTTGTGTATTTTTTCGTGGCACACAGCTGCAAAAGCTCGTCATAGCTTGAGGATTTTTTTGCGCGGTCCGATATCATTTCCAAAAGTCCGCCGCCGCAGTCGGAATAGTCACCGCCTTGTATATTTCGAAGCTTTGAGAGGATTATTTTTTCGGCATTACGTATGTTTGCAGGAAAGTTTGCACCTTTATATATTTCGTGTGTTGCCTTTGGAACGTGCAAAAGATATTCATCCGTGTCGGTTTTACCCCGTATATACGTTGCCGATGCGTATTTTCCCGCGGTTTTCGTGCTGTTGTGCTCGGCATACGCACGCTTTACGGTAAGCGGTCTTATGTTCGGGGCGTATTTGTTTATTGCCTTTATATACTCTATTCCGAGGACGTTATTTGGACTTGAAAGAATACCGTCATCACCGTATATTTCTTTGTATACGTCGGCTCTTTTTTTCGGATATTGCATATCGCCTTTGATCTTATCAAGTTCTTTTGTAAATTCGAGTGATGAAATGCGCTCGGCACACAAAGTAAGGCTTTTTATGTCACCCGATTCCGAACCGAATAAAAGTGCACAGTCATCCCCGCACGATATTTCCTTTGCAATACGTACAGCACCTCTTGCAAAAAGTTCAGCACAAGCACTGCTGTACTGCACGGGCAGAGATAAAACAAGATCCGCACCGCATAAGACGGCGGCTTTTGCTCTGTCGTATTTGTCAATGACGGCACATTCTCCTCTTTGGGTGAAATTACCGCTCATAATGCATATGATAGGTGAGTTTTCCGCAAGTGCCCTTGCACAGTCTATAAGATATTTATGCCCGAAGTGAAACGGATCAAACTCGCAAACGATAAATATTGCACCGTATGACATCCTGTTCTCCTTAAATATAATAAAAATGCGTGAATAATGCGTAATTTTTTGTTTTTTCTATTGAAAAATAATAAAATAGGGTGTATAATATTATACGATATAATTATAAAAAAATCAAGAATAAATTTTAGGAGAGAAAAATGAACGTACTTGTTGTAAACGCTGGCTCTTCCAGCCTTAAGTATCAGCTTTTTGATACTAACACAGATGAGGTTCTTGCAAAAGGTATCTGCGAGCGTATAGCTACGGAAACACCTAACGGCGTAGGCGCTGAAGGCAGAATCGAGCACCGCAGAGGTAACGAACCCAAAATAGTAAAAGATATCCCCATGCCCAACCACGCAGTTGCTACACAGATCCTTGTTGATACACTTACAGACCCCGAGATCGGCGTTATCAAGGATATGAAGGAGATCGAAGCTGTCGGTCACAGAATCGTGCACGGCGGTGCATACTTCTCCGAAAGCGTTCTCGTAACTGATGACGTTATAGCAAAGCTTGAGCTTTGTAAGGATCTTGCACCCCTTCACACAGTTCCTCACCTTATGGGTATCGCAGGCTGTACGGCAGTTATGCCCGGCACACCTCAAGTTCTCGTATTTGACACAGCATTCCACCAGTCAATGCCCGAAGAATCATACTTCTTCCCGCTTTCATACGATATGTATGAAAAGTATCAGATCCGTCGCTACGGCGCACATGGTACATCCCACAGATACGTTGCAGGCGAAATGATAAAGATCATGGGCAAGACAGAGGGTACAAGAATTGTAACCTGCCACCTCGGCAACGGTTCCTCCATCACAGCTGTTAAGGACGGTAAGGTTCTTGACACAAGTATGGGCTTCACACCCCTTGACGGTCTTATGATGGGTACACGCTGCGGCGCTATCGACCCTGCAATCGTTCCGTTCATCATGGAAAAGGAAGGCTTCACACCTGCACAGATGAACGAATATATGAACAAGAAGTGCGGATTACTCGGTGTTTCCGGTATCTCCTCCGACAGCCGTGACATCGAAAAGGCTGCTGACGAAGGCAACGCACGTGCGATCCTCACAACAAAGATCCTCGCATACCAGATAAGAAAGTTCATCGGTTCATACGCTGCTGCTATGGACGGTCTTGATGCAGTTGTATTTACGGCAGGTCTTGGCGAAAACAACCCCGGACTCCGTTCACGCGTATGTAAGGAGCTTTCCTACTTCGGCATAAAGATGGACGAAGAAGTAAATGCTGCGGCTCATCACCAGTCTGATATTATCAAGCTTTCAACTGACGATTCTAAGGTTCTTGTATATCTTATCCCCACAAACGAGGAAAAGGTTATCGCATCCGATACTGAAAGACTTGTTAAGGAAATGAACAAATAATTGTACATATCCCGGGGTACCGTGTTTGCGGTACCCCTTTTGAGTAAATCTATGAGGTCGTTTATGAAAAAACTGCTGTGTGTTCTTTTGTCCGTTTTTCTTTTGTGTTCCTGCGGTGATACTTTGGGAAATTCCGAGGTAATATTTTCTTCATCCGACGACGAAACGTTGAGTTATGCCGTATTTTATGAAGGGAACAGCGTTGCAACACTTAATGTGAAAGACGAAAAATATTATATCAAAACAAGGAGCGAAAACGGGGAAGAAAAGACCGTTTACACTCTTGCAGACGGAAATTATGCGTATGAGCTTTATGCCGATGGCGGTATAATTGCGTTTTTTGAACGCTCGCTTTATACAAACAGAGATGAAAGATGTACGCTTAAAGTTATAAATACGAAAACAAATGACGTCTATACGCCGTTTTCAAAGGTGATAGTTTACGATAATTACGACGTGCAATCACGCTTTATTGAAATAGACGGAAATGACGTTTATTATATAACATCCTCTCTTTCCCTCGGTGAAACGAGAATAATGAAATATACTCTCGGCAATGATGAACCTGCTGAATTTACAACGCTTGCTTTGACACAGAACGATCTTTCGTTCGGTCATTCAATAACGAGCTTTGATATTGATAACGGTAAGCTCATCTGCGCCTGCCTTGACGGATACAGTAACGTGTTGCAGATGTTCGATCTTAAAAGCGGTGTGTGTGAAAAGAAGAAGCTTTTGCCCTCAAACGTCGGTGTCGTGTATTCTATCTCATACAGCCAAGAAAACGATACGGCGGCAATGTATTATTCGGAAGTAGACAAAGAAGGCAAGGTGTCCGAAGAACACATAGGCACGGCGTCAGGCAAGGATGAAGATATAAAGGTACTGTATACGCTTGAAGAAAACGAAAAGGTAAACAGAGAAACAGTCCGCTTTGACGGTGAATACGTCTGCTTTAATGTAAGTGATGCTGATGATATCTCGTATAAAAATTTCAAAGGAATTATAATAAATTCCAAAAACCAAAAGTCGGTAAGTCTTGACGGCTGTATGCTGTCGTTTATAAATGACGGTATGCTTTATAATATCAGCGTTGATAAAAAGGATGAAAAGCGTGCATCCTTTAATAAAATGACGGTTGATTTTTAATTGCGTGTGTGATATAATCAAGCTGTAAAAAATAAAAGGAGATGTTCTTATGAAAGAAAAAAACACCGAACTTGTCTGGAAAGACAGAAAACGTACATTTTTGGGACTTCCCTGGAGCTTTACTGTGTATAAGCTGACGGAGGAAAAGCTTATGATCGAAACGGGATTTTTTTCTAAAAAGGAAGAGGAGATCCGCCTTTACAGAATAATGGACTTGACTCTTAACAGAACTCTCGGACAGCGTATGTTCGGACTCGGTACGATACATTGCTGTACTGCAGATAAATCGACGCCCGAATTTGACATACTTAAAATAAAGAATTCCAAAGAAGTCAAAGAGCTTCTTTCAGACCTCATAGAAAAACAAAGAGATGAAAAACGTATATCAGCCCGTGAATTTATGGACGACGGCGATGATGGCTGTGACTGCGCGGAGTAATAAAATCGATAATAAATAGAATTGAATTGCAGGGAAAAATATTGAAAAAGATAGTTGGTATATTGTCGGTTATAATAGAATTTATAGGTGTAAGTATTATCGGAGCGACGATCAGTATTATCGATAACTATATTCTGTTTTATATTGGAATCGGAATGGTGGCAGTGGGAATCATCGGCGCTTTTTATGCAGGTGAGGAAATTAAAAAAATAGCTTTGAGTTTTTTTGATTGGATTTAATTGCAAAATTCGGTTTACAAAAATAGACTTGCATTTGACGGAGGTGCTTTATGGAACCGTTTTTAGCAGACTTTATAAATAATCCTAAAATTCCCAAGTTTATACGATATGCTATTGTATTTATTTTGAGTTTATTCATTCTATGTATAGGAATTTCATGTGCTGTTGGAAGTCCTATGATAATAGGGAAAGTCTTTGGAATCGTTCTGTGTATTTTGACATTGATGGCAGCAATATATATATTTAGGAAAATAAATTAAAATTCGACAAATTGGAATTTGTCGAATAGATAAAATTACAAGCAAAAGCCGCGATACGAATCGCGGCTTTTTTATATTACATACTGAAAGCCCTTGCGTGGGGGTGCAGGCGGGCGCATTCTTTGTATAACGAAAAATGTGGAGCATTCAACAGAATGCTCCACAAAATTTAAAGTGTTTTACATTGTGATCGTGCCGTCGAATACGGACTCAACAGAGCCTGTAAGTGTTACACGTCCGTTTGCGTAGTTTACGATAAGGTCGCCGCCGCGAAGCTTGACCGTTATATCGGCACCTTCTTCACAGTAGCCGTTTACGACTGCCGCAACTGCTGCCGCACAAGCACCCGTACCGCAGGAAAGCGTTTCGCCGTTGCCTCTTTCCCAGACACGCATTTTAAGAGTATTCTTGTTTACAACTCTTACAAATTCCGTGTTGACTCTTTCGGGGAAGAATTCGCAGTTTTCAAACGCTTCACCGACGCTTTCAACGTTTACGGCATCCACGCTGTCACAGAATATGACGCAGTGGGGGTTGCCTACGGAAACGCAGGTGATGTTGTAATCTTCGCCTGCAACAGTTACCTGTCTGTTTATCACCGTTTCACCGTCAAGGTTTACGGGAACGTCCTCGGTTTTGAGTGATACCTCACCCATATCACCGCTTACGGAGCGTACAAGACCGCTGTAAATGTACAGCTTAAGGTGTTTGATACCGCTTTCTGTTTCGATATCAAGCTCTTCTTTGTCCGTAATTCCGTTGTCGTACAGATATTTTGCAACACAGCGAACACTGTTGCCCGCCATTTTGCCTTCGCTTCCGTCTTTGTTGAATATTCTGATCTTTGCATCAGCAACACGTGATTTTTCGATAAGAACGATACCGTCAGCACCTACGCCGTAGTTTCTGTCACATACGGATATCGTAAGCGATTCGGGACACGTTATTTCGCCGTTTGTGTTGTCGAAGAACAGATAGTCGTTTCCGCAAGCCTGCATCTTTGTAAATGCGAGCTTCTTGCGTTCCGTTCTCATATGGTTGATGTCAACAAGCTCCGTGTTGTAAAGCGTAAATCTTGAAGCGACGATATCAGCCAAAGCATTTGCCGTATCGAGGGATGTAAGACATGCAACACCTGCAAGAAGCGCTTTTCTGTGAAGCGTGATGTAGTCTTCCTGTGCCTGCTTCGTTTTAGCACCCGTATAAACGATGAGCTTTATCTTGTTTTCATCAAGAAGCTTTGTAGCTTGTTCAAGCTTCGTGTCGTCGTTGTCATCACCGATCACACCGACGTCAATTCCGCCGAGGGCTGAAATTGCTTTCGCCGTGCCCTTCGTTGCGTAAATGTTGAGTCCGAGGTCTGCAAATTTCTTTGCAAGCTGAACTATTTCAAATTTATCGTTTCCGCCGACGGTTATATAAACACCGTCGTCTTTGTTTTTGCCGATATCCATGCTGAATCCGGCAGATACCATACCCTTGAAAAGTGCTTCGGTGAGGTTTTTACCTACGCCGAGAACTTCACCCGTTGACTTCATTTCCGGACCGAGTGAGGAGTTGACGTCTGAAAGCTTTTCAAACGAGAACACGGGAACCTTTACCGCAACGTACGGAGGTATTTTGTAAAGACCGCTTTCGTATCCGAGATCCTTGAGCTTTGCACCGAGCATTACACGGGAAGCGATATCGACCATAGGAATACCCGTAACCTTGCTTATATAGGGGATAGTACGGGAAGCTCTGGGGTTTACTTCGATTACGTAAAGCTCGCCTTCATACGTGAGGTACTGAATATTTACAAGGCCCTTTGTGCCGAGTGATTTTGCAAGAAGTGTTGAACATTCGATAATTCTGTGAATGAGCTTGTCGGATATGTTCTGCGGAGGATAAATTGCAATAGAGTCACCGCTGTGAACGCCTGCACGTTCGATATGCTCCATAATACCGGGGATGAGAACGTCCTCACCGTCGGAAATAACGTCAACTTCAAGCTCTGTACCGGACATATATTTGTCTACGAGTACGGGGTTTTCGATATCGTGGGAGAGAATAAGCTCCATATACTGACGCACGTCGTCGTCTGTGTAAGCGATAGTCATATTCTGACCGCCGATAACGTATGAAGGACGGAGAAGTACGGGGTATTTAAGCGTATGAGCTGCTTCAAGTGCTTCTTCCATCGTCATAATACCAAGTCCCTTCGGACGCTTGATATCGAGGGAGTTGAGAAGTGCATCGAACTTTTCACGGTCTTCGGCAAGGTCGATACCTTCAGCAGACGTTCCGAGAATACGTATTCCCGAGTCGCTTAAGAACTTAACGAGCTTAATAGCTGTCTGACCGCCGAATGCAACGACGACACCGATAGGCTTTTCAACTTCAATTACACCCATAACGTCTTCGGGCGAGAGGGGTTCAAAGTAGAGTCTGTCGGAAACGTCGAAGTCGGTAGATACCGTTTCGGGGTTGTTGTTTATGATTATTACTTCGTATCCGAGTTCACGCAAGGTCTTTGCACAGTGAACGGAAGAGTAGTCAAATTCGATACCCTGACCGATACGGATAGGACCTGAACCCAGGACGATTATCTTTTCTCTGCCTGTTTCAGCTTTCGGACGTGCTTCGCACGCTTTGCCGTATACGGAATAGAAGTAGGGAGTTTTTGCTGCAAATTCGCCTGCACACGTGTCAACCGTCTTATAAACGGGATAGAGCTTTTCTTTACATTCCTTGCCCGATATTCTTGTTATTGCCTTG
>JAZOSS010000061.1:0-17349 GCA_045657205.1 Eubacteriales bacterium | reverse complement strand
CCCATCGGAATTATATCCGTTACAACACATTCAAGGCTGAGCGGCGATTCTTCTATAAGGGGTGCCGATATCTCTTTTGCAACACCTTTTGTAAGGTGCATTTTTTCAAACTTGTCAACGTCTCTGCCCGAACGTATACCGCACCAGTCGCACGCATAGACAAGATCTGCCGTCGTTAAGTTTATCGCCAACTGTCTTGTTTCCTTTATGAGCGAATACGAATGGCGTTCGGGACGTATCGACACGTACGTTTTGGCAGGTGACGAGGACAGTATCCCGCACCAGGCAACAGTTATGATGTTTGAATTTTCTGCCGTGCCGCAACTAACCATTACGGGCGGAACGGGCGCAAGCAGAGTTGATCCTTTCCAACTGACTTTAGCCATACATTACTCCTGTTTATTCAGGCTTCAAAATTCTTTGCCTGCATTTCACAGTATATGCATCTGTATGTGCGTCTGTTCGGATCTGTGAGCTTAAATATGTGATCAAGGTCTGTTTCCGCGTTTGTAATGCAACGGGGATTTTTACATTTGAGCACATTTTTAAGCGTTGAAGGAAGCTTGAGCTGTTTTTTCTCAACAAGCACGCCGTCTTTTATTACGTTTACCGTAATATCGGGATCAATATAGCCGAGAACATCAAGATTGATATCAAAAAGTGAATCTATTTTGATTATGTCCTTTTTGCCCATCTTCTTACTTTTGACATTGCGTATCATTGCAACGGAGCAATCAAGTGTGTCAAGCTTCAGATAATTATAAATATTGATACCGTTTCCTGATCTTATGTGGTCAAGTACGTAACCGTTGCTTATAGAATCTATTTTCATACCGACACCTCCAGAAGCTTCATAATAAGCGCCATTCTTATATACTTACCGTTGCGCGCCTGCTTGAAATAGCATGCGCGGGGGTCATCGTCAATATCCGAAGATATTTCGTTTACACGGGGAAGCGGGTGAAGTATGGAAAGATCGGGCTTTGAAAGTGCAAGCTTTTCCTGATTGAAGATATATGTGTCCTTGAGTCTTATATAATCAGCTTCATTAAAGAATCTTTCCTTCTGCACTCTCGTCATATAGAGGATATCAAGCGTGGGAAGTATCTCGTCCATTCTTTCGATTTCCGTATACTGAATGTTATACGCATCGAGAACGTCCGTTTTTATATAATCGGGGAGTTTGAGCTCGGGAGGAGATATGAAAACATAATTGATGTCCTTATATCTGCTGAGAGCTGATATAAGTGAGTGTACCGTTCTTCCGAATTTCAAGTCACCGCAGAAGCCTATGGTGAAATTGTTAAGTCTTCCCTTTTCGCGCTTTATCGTCAAAAGGTCGGTAAGTGTCTGTGTGGGGTGATTGTGTCCGCCGTCACCTGCATTTATTATCGGTATATATGATTTCATTGCAGCGGCGAGGGGCGCTCCCTCCTTGGGATGGCGCATAGCGATTATATCTGCGTAACAACCGACAACTCTCGTTGTATCAGCAACGCTTTCACCCTTTGAAGCAGAGCTTGTTTCGGCAGATGAAAATCCGAGAACGCTTCCTCCAAGCTCCCACATTGCAGCTTCAAATGAGAGTCTTGTACGTGTAGACGGTTCAAAGAACAGAGTTGCAAGCTTTTTGCCGTGGCAAACTTCCGAATATTTTTTCGGATTTGCAATTATATCCTCTGCACACTCAATCAACTCGTCGATCTCACCGACTGTAAGATCTTTAATATCAATCAAATGACGCATATTTATCTTCCTTTCTTTTTTCTTTTATATTTTTTCCGTAAAATTTCCGTCGCCAAAATGACGACGGAAATTAATTAAACTTTATCCTTAAAATATTTGATTCTGTCGTGAACGTCAGGGTATTTTGCCTTTATCGCATCACAGAACATAGAATCGTTCTCATCGGCAGTTGCAGCATTTTCAGCTCCGATAAGAGCGTACGTTGCATCAACCAAATGAGAATAAAGGGGGTTATCAAGCTCACGGCAGATAAATTCCTGTCTGGGTGAGTTGATATCGACACCGCTTATCTGGAAAAGGTTATGCTTGTCACAAAGAGCCATAATACGGCGAAGCTGTGCTTCCGTATTTCTTGTAGGCATATATGTAACTGCATCGAATCCGAGCTCAACGAGCTCCTCGAACAAAAGATCGAGGTAATCGTCTTCGAATTTCTGAGCCTTCTTGTCGCCTGTTACGGAATCGCCAACGTCACCGAGATAAGCGTATGCGGAGATACCGTGGCACTTTTTAGCCAAAGCGATATATTCACGAACGTCGGGGCATTCTTCATCTGCATCAATATAGATCTTTTCGACCATATTGCTCTTGAGAGCACCGAGAATGTCGTATTCGTAAAAATCGGGTGTCTTATCACCGTTAAGTATCTGAGCTTCAACCTTAGGAGAAATTTCAATCTTCATTTCATTTTTGAAGAAATCGACAACTTCAGCAGGTGTCTTATACTTTTCGGTAACTTTCTTTGCAAGTCCGTAAAGAACGTGACGTTCTGTTATTGAACCGCCTTCAGCGCACTTTGAAAGGGGCATAACGTCCTTTTCAAAATCGAGAGAAAGACCGTAGGGTTCAACAAGCTTCGTGATGTTTGCACACATCTTCTTGTTTCTTTCGTTTCTCTTTGCGCGGTAAGGTGCCAAAAATTCATCAAGCATATCAACGTACTGATGAGGAATACCGTGAATAGCGACATAAGCAACAGATTCCTGGTCGGGGTTGTTTATCTTTTTGCCGTTAAGACGTGTATTCTTCATACCTACTCTGCATTCAAAGCCGCACGTTACGGGCATACCGATGATCTTACCTGCTTCGATGAACTCTTTGATACCGGAAACGGAATCGTGGTCCATAATACCTGCAGTTTTAAGACCTGCCTGCCATGCCATATAAAGTGCCTTTGTGGGAGAATAGGGAGAGAATGAATACGTTGTATGGATGTGGTTATTTACATAAAGCGTATCGGGAACAGCAGGAAGAACTCCTTCGTCCGTAAGCTTTTTGATTTCTGCAAGTGCGTTTAAACGCACCTGCATATCATTATCGTTAAGTTGTTCAATAAGCTTCTGTGTATCCATTTTGCACCCTTAGTTAAGCATTTCCTGACCGCCTGTTACGGGAACAGCCTGGCCTGTTTCATAATCCTGCTCTACGATGTAGAATATTGCTCTTGCAACGTCTATGGGCAAGCAACCTCTGTGAATAGGTGTCTTGCTTTCATATGACTTTCTTACGTCGTCAACAGTCTTTGCGCCGGGAACCTTACCTGCCTTGAGGTACTGAACGAACAAGCCCTTAACGGGGTCGCTCCACAGAGGACCGTCAAGATAGTTACCGGGACATACAGCGTTTACTTTGATATTGTAATCAACAAGTTCAAGAGCAAAGCTCTGTGTAAGACCGATGCCGCCGAACTTTGAACCTGCGTATGCAAAGTTCTTGTTTGATCCTGCAAGTCCTGACTTGGAGTTTACAGTGATGATATCCATCATATATTTGGGAGCAAACTTGTTCTGTATCTTCATAGGACGGCTTGCGTACTTTGTGCAGAGGAAGTAACCTGTATAGTTTACAGATGTTACAAGCTCAAACGTCTTCTTCTGCATTTCTTCAACGTTTCCTGCGATAGCAATACCTGCGTTTGCAACGAAGATATCAAGACCGCCGTACGTTATAACCGTGTCATTTACGAGATTTTCAACGCTTTCTTCATCAGCTACGTTTGCTGCAAGCGGGATAGCCTTGCCTGCACCGTATTTAGCGCAAAGCTCATCAGCGCACGCCTTTGCACCGTCATAGTTCATATCAGCGATAACAACGTATGCACCTTCTGCAACCATAGCGTCTGCAATACCCTTACCGAAGCCCTGTGCCGAGCCTGTAACGATGGCAACCTTTTCAGCAAGTCTCTTTGTACCTGCGCCTGCCATTGAAACCTTGGAACGGTAGGATTCAACTTCCCAGTTTGTGATGAAGTCGATAAGCTCTGTGGAAAGAGCCTTGAATCCGCCGAAGGATTCAGCGTATACTGCTATCTTCATCATATCCGTGAATACTTCAGCAGTTGTATCGGCATTCTTCTTTGTTGTGCCGATGCTGAACATACCGAGGTTCTGAACGAACACTATCTTGGGAGCGTAGCCGTATTTTGCCTTGGAATTTGCAATTCCCTTTGCGATTGCTTTATACGTATCTTCAATTGTTTCACCCTGCTTTACAAAGAGGGGGTATGCCTTGCAATATACGATATGGTCGGGGGAATAGCTCTTTGCCAAAGGAGCAAAAGCATTTACGTCTTTAGCAAAGTTGAGTATTTCTTTGTTAGCCGTGAAAGTAACTGTCGTCATTTCATCGGAATAAAGCATTCTTATAGCGGGAGCTATCTGAGCTGCAAGCTTCTTGTCGTATTCAACTTCAGAGAAGTCGGGCTTTCTTACGATCTTAGCTTCGATCTTCGTCATAACGTCGGATACTACAGCATCAATGCCTTCGAGAGTATCAGCTGCAAAGAAAATACCGTGGTTTTCAAGGAAGAGAACGTCGGGGCATTTCTTGTTTGCCTTCTTATACTTATCTATTGCCTTTTTGCAGTAAGCTGCAAGAATGTAACCGGGACGGGAGGAAGGAACCCATACAGCTTCGGGGAAAAGTTCCTTAACTACTGCCTTACCTTGCTTTGAGCAAGTGATACCGTTTACCATTGCGGGGTGAACGTGAAGAACGAACTTCTGTGTAAAGAGGTTGTGAAGAGGTGTTTCAACGCTGGGGCGCTTTGAATATTCGCCCTTGCAGCGTGCATCCATCATATCTTCAAGAACTTCAGCTTCTCTCGTTGCTTCATCGTCAGAATATTTCTTTTCGAGCATAGCGTCAAGTGCCGCTCTGTTCATTTTAACGAACTGCTCTGCCTTGATCGTTGCAAGTGATGAACCCGAACCCTTAACGTAAAGTTCGTCATCTGTTTTAAAGGAGGTATTTCCGCCGCCTGCGAGTACGAATGCGGGATCTGCACCGTACTTGTGGGACATAGCTACCAGATTGTTAAGTCCTTCTGTAAGCATTTCAGTAATTTATCCTTTCAGAGATTATTTACCTGCGTTAGCAAGAAGATATTTTTCAGCTTCTGCGCACCAGAGGTTGTTGTTAGCTTTAACTATCTTATCAAGCTCTGCACAGATGGGGCATTCCTTACCCTTTTCTTCAAGAT
This sequence comes from Eubacteriales bacterium, assembly GCA_045657205.1. Taxonomy (GTDB): domain Bacteria; phylum Bacillota; class Clostridia; order Oscillospirales; family CAG-272; genus RGIG7213. Next base: position 12,122 of record JAZOSS010000061.1, on the reverse strand, counting down.
CTGCAATAGCTGTCAAGGGGAATTCGATGTTTGTGTAGATAAGCTTCTTACCGCCGGGGATCTTGGGGAGGTTAAGAGTTGTATCTATAACAGCGTTAAGACCGCCGAAGTGTGTGATCATAGCGGAAGGATTGAGTCTGCCGTCCTGCATCATTGCAAGTGCTTCTCTCATATCGTCTGTGTTACCGCCGCTCGTACCTACAACGTGGTGAGCTGCATAGTGAACATCATAGAAGTTGAATTCAGCGGAGAATGCTGTGTTTGTAGGACCTGCGAAGAAGTTAAGGCATCCGTCGTGTGAAAGGATAGCGTCAGCCTGTTCAACAACGGGCTTAACGGGAGCGTATACGAATACGTCGTTGTATCCCTTACCGCCTGTAAGCTCTCTGAGGTATGCAACAGCATCGTCAAGCTTAGCTGTGTTAACGTACATAAGCTTTACGCCGTTCTTTGCAGCTTCTTCAACTGTGATAACCTGAGCAGCTCTTTCAAGACGAGCATCGTCGATATCAGTAACAACGAGGAGGGAGGGTTTTCTGTCGCAGTGGATAGCGTAGTCGATAGCGCCGAGACCCATAGGACCTGCACCTGCGAGGATCGCTGTGCATCCGCCTTCAACGATACCCATCGTGTGAACGTAAGAACCGCCCTTTGTGTGGTAGTTAGCGTGGTAACCGCCAACGATACAGGACATAGGTTCAGCAAGTGAGCCGTAGTAGAATGCTTCGCCGCCGTAAGGAAGCAAGCAGTTCATTTCCATAACGCAGTTATCGAGTATGATGTACGTTGCGTCGCCGCCCATATAGGGGAAAGAATAACCGGGAGCATCAAGTGTACCCTTGTAGTTAAGTGCTGCCTGAACAACGAACTTGTCGCCGGGCTTGAACTGATCCTGCCACTTCTTACCTACTTTTTCAATGATACCGCAGAATTCGTGACCTGTGATAACAGGGTTTTCAGCGATGTCGGCAGGAACTCTCTTGTGATCAGCACCCTGAAGCGCTGCTTTGTGTGTGGACATACAGATACTGTCGGAAATTACGTGAGCGAGTATCTCGTCATCCTTGATTTCGGGAAGATCAAACTCTTCAAGACGAAGGTCGTTTTTGCCGTAAAGGCGTACTGCTTTTGTTTTCATGGTTATATTCTCCTTATAATTTATATGTAATTTTAATTACCTAAACTTATTTGCCGTCTTTTGCAAAATCGGCGTTTCTTATATCAAGACGGCGTATTTTACCGCTTGACGTTTTCGGAAGCTCGCTGACAAACTCAACGATTCGCGGATACTTATACGGAGCCGTGTGTTCTTTAACGTACTCCTGTATCTCTTTTTTAAGCTCTTCGGACGGTGTATATCCGTTTGCAAGAACTATCGTTGCTTTTACGACTTGTCCTCTTACCTCATGCGGAACACCTGTTACCGCACATTCAAGGACTGACGGATGCTCCATAATAACGCTTTCGACCTCAAAAGGTCCTATGCGGTATCCGGATGATTTTATAACGTCGTCCTTACGACCTACGTACCAATAATATCCGTCCTCATCGCGCCAGGCAACGTCACCTGTGTGGTAATAACCGCCCTCCCAGGCTTTTGCCGTTGCTTCGGGATTTTTATAATATTCTTTAAATATTCCCGTAGGATGCTTGCCGTTTTTCTTTTTAACGACTATTTCACCGTTTTCACCGGGGTTTACGCTCGTTCCGTCATCTCTGACTATATCAACGTCAAGATAAGGAACGGGAAGTCCCATAGATCCCGGCTTAGGTTCAGCATAATACGGTGTGCAAACTATTACCGACGATTCACTCTGTCCGAAGCCTTCCATAAGCTTAAGACCCGTATACTGATAGAAACGGTTGAATACCTCGGGGTTTAACGCCTCACCTGCAATATTTGCATTTTTTATCGAGGAAAAATCGTATTTCGAAAGATCCTCTTTAATAAAGAATCTATATATAGTGGGAGGAGCACAGAAGCTTGTAACTTTATATTTTGTTATTATCTCAAGCATCTCCTGTGCATTGAACTTCTCATGGTCGTACACAAGTTGTGCCGAACCTCCGAGAAGCTGTCCGTACATTTTACCCCACGCTGTCTTTGCCCAGCCCGTATCTGCTACGGTTATATGAAGTCCGCCGTCGATAACTCTGTGCCAATAAACACCCGTGAATATATGCGCCAAAGGATAAGCGAAATTGTGTGCCGCCATCTTCGGCATACCCGACGTACCCGATGTAAAGAATATGAGCATCGTGTCGTCGTTACCGGGAAGCTCTTCTTCGGAAGGCTTTACAAATACGGGTGCTGTTTCAAGTGCTTCGTCAAAGCTTACCCAGCCTTTCGGAGGAGTATCGCACCGAGTCATTATCTTCAATGAAAGGTCGCCTGTTTTTTCTATTGCGGATTCGATATGCTCTATTATCTGCGGATCGGAATTTGCTATTATTGCTTTTACATCCGCCGCACCGAATCTGTACACATAGTCCTTTTCCTGGAGCTGATACGTTGCGGGTATGCAAATAGCACCGATCTTATGCAGTGCAACGTACGAGTACCAGAATTCGAAGTTTCTTTTCATAACGAGCATTACCGCATCGCCCTTCTTTATACCTTTCGATAAAAGATACGATGCAAGTCTGTCGCTCTGTTTTTTCCATTCTCCGTAGGTTACGTGCTTTTCAAAGCCCTTATCATTAACGTACAGCACAGCAAGCCTTTCAGGCTCGGCATCAGCTACAACATCGACAAAATCATAACCGAAGTTGAATTTTATATCATCCTTAACTGAGTAGTCGGACAAGATGCCCTTCTCGTCAAAGACCTCATTAACAAATCTTTTGTAGTATACTGCCATCTAAATCACATCCTTACTTCAGCACTACTACTATACTCCATACCATTTTACTACATATTTTCAGAATATGCAATACCTAAAACAAATATTTTTTCGATATTTTCTAATTTTTTTTGTACAATTATCACAAAATTTACTTTTACATATCAATTAACGGATAATTTTTCTTGACAAAACACTTCACTTGGGGTATAATGGCACTGTGTGTGCTTATATACATACAAATATTAATTACACAGAGGTTGAAAATGATTAAAGGCTATCCTACGCACCATGTGCAGGACCTGCAGTGCATACGTGACCTTGTTTACGTCAATGCAGAAAAATACGGCGACAAACCGCTGTATATACATTTGGAAAACGGTGAGAAAGTTACATTTACTTATAATGATAATAGGCGTCATTTTGATGCCCTCGGCACATTCTTTGCTAAATCCGGGCTTATGAATACAACAGCTGCCATAATCGGCGATCAGCATCCCGATTGGATGACGGCATATCTTGCAACGATAACCTCGGGCGGTGTTGTCGTTCCGCTTGACAAGGAGCTTTCGTGTGATCAGCTCGTAAACTTCATAAAGCAGGCAGAATGCAAGGTCGTGTTTATTGCGGAAAAAATATTCCTTCATATTGCAGACTATTTATCCGAGCTTGATGAAGTTAAGCACTTTATCATAATCGGTCCCGAGCCTGACAGAAAAAAAATAAATATCGACAGCCGCGTTTCCGTTTTTGACGATATTATAAATAAAGGCGCTTCATTGCTTAACCACGGAATAACTGATTTTCTTACGTACAGACGCGATCCGAAAAAGCTTTGCGCTATTCTTTTCACCTCCGGTACTACCGGCACGAGCAAGGGCGTTATGCTCACCGAAGAAAATATTATATCCGCTATAATCTCTTGTTGCAAAATGATGGCTTTGGATGACACAGATACTTTCGTATCAGTCCTTCCAATCCACCACACGTTTGCCATGACGTGCAACCATCTTGCAATGTGCAACAAAGGCGGTACGACGTTTATGAACGACAGCGTCAAGCACGCTTTACGTAACTTTGCGGATTTCAAGCCTACAACACTCGTAGTCGTTCCCCTTTACGTCGAAACGATCGGTAAAAAAATATGGGACAGCATACGCAAAAAAGGAAAAGAAAAGCAAGTACGTGCTTTAATTAAAGTCAGCAACGGTCTGCGTAAGATAGGAATTGACAAAAGACGTGAGTTTTTTGCTGAAATTCTCAATTCTCTCGGCGGAAACATCAAATATATCGTTTGCGGCGGTGCGCCTCTTGATCCTCAATACATAAAGGATTTTGATGATTTTGGCATATTCATTGCAGAAGGTTACGGTATAACCGAATGTGCACCCCTTATATCCGTAAACCCTTTCAACTGGCGTAAGCTTAAATCAGTCGGTCTTCCCGCAACGGGTATGCAGGTAAAGATAGATGCACCGAACCCCGGTGATGACGGAGAAATCCTTACAAAGGGTAAAAACGTATTTATCGGTTATTATAAGAACGAAGAAGCTACCGAGGAAGCTTTCACCGAGGACGGTTGGTTCCGCACGGGTGATATCGGTCATATGGATGAAGACAACTTCATATATATTACAGGCAGAAAGAAAAATCTTATAATAGCAAGTAACGGAAAAAACGTATATCCCGAAGAACTTGAAGAATACTTATTAAAGAACGAAAAGATCTGCGAGGTCGTTGTTATAGGAAGACAAAGTGATAGCGGTGTGACGATCACAGCCGTTGTATATCCTAATTACGATATATACGCAGGCAAGAACAATGAAGATATTTTAGCCGACATCAAAGCTGACGTAACGGCTCTCAACAAAACGCTCCCCGTTTACAAGCAGATACGCGACGTTGAATTGAGAGGAACAGAATTTGAAAAAACAACAACAAAGAAAATAAAGAGATTTTTGGTTAAGTAAGAGGAGAATTGGATATGTTTGAAGAAATAAAGAACACATTGGTAAAACAGCTTGAGCTTGATCCCGAAAGCATCACACCCGAAGCTGAACTTGTTAACGACCTCGGAGTAAATTCAATTGAGCTTGCAGACCTTATACTTCTTTGCGAGGACAAATACGACATTGAGATCGACGACGATGATATAAAGAATTTCATCACGGTCGGCGACTTCGTTGATTATCTTACAAAAACCGTATCGTAAGTTTTGAAAAAACGATAATTAAAAAGAACAGAAGGTATAATGGGTGTTGTCCTTATCGGAGAAATCACGAATCAGATTGCTACTATGTTGCAAATTTGATCCACAGTAAACAAATAAATTAGCCCCGACAGATTTGTAAAAAATCGATCGGGGCCATCTTTTATTGATTGAAACGGTTTTTCATTTCTTCTGCATCATAAGAAAGAAAATATGGTTCAAGTAAGTGATAGAATTTTTTCATTTTTTCATGTGTTGCAAAAACAATATCACAACCTCGATCATCATATACAGAAAAGATACATTCATTTTGAAATGATACCAATCCAACATTGTGACCGTTCCCGCTAATCTCTTGGTCGATTAGTCCGCTATAATCAAAGGCTTTACCATCACTATAGCATATGATTCTATTTCTTCGTTGTTTACCGATGTATTCATCATCAAAATCGCCATATGTTTCCAAATCCCTTACTGAAAAATGCCGATATTCCGCTTGCATTTCTAAAAGGAATCGTAAATTATCGGCTTCACTTTCAAGTGTGTTATGAATACTTTCTTCAACAGTTATTTCAAGTTCTTCAAGTGCTATTTTTTCTGCGCAACCACTATCAGAATAATCAAAAATCCAATAATTGAAAATAATGGCGTCTATGCCATCAGCAAATAAAATATTAAATATTTCCATTGCGCGATTCTTGGCATTGATCATATATTGATCGCCCTCACCAACGCCTAATTCACAGCGCAGTGCATATCGATTATTATAAAAATACGGTTGGAGATATGAAAACTCTTTGTCACGTATTAATTGCTCTATCTTACTGTTTTCCATTTTGTTTCCTTTCGATGATTTATAGCAACGATTTATCATTTATCGCCAGTTTCGCCTTTGTTTAACAAAGGCTTCGGGCTATGCCCATACCCCTAAAGTTGAGCGTATCCAAAGGCTCCCTCCGGGAGGGAGCTGGCGCCGTAGGCGACTGAGGGAGAGTGCGATACAATAAGATTTATCCAAACCTAAAGTCACGCAGGCTCCTCCCACCGCTAACGCGGTCCCCCTCCCTCTCGGAGGGAGGCTTTTCGTTAGCCCCATTATAACACATATCAGCAGAGAAAACAAGAGTGATATTCCGACTTCGTCGGAGTGATATTATTGCTATCGCAATAGTGATATTGAAGCCTTACGGCTTCAGCGATATTTTATTCGCCACAAAACTCGCGCAGCGAATATCACTCGGCGTAAGCCGAATATCACTGCGTAGCAATACAACTCGCCAAAGGCGAATAAAACTGGCGTGATACTCCGTTAAGAGTATCACGCCAAAGCCTCTGTTCTTTTTATATTCGCTTAATTTCAGCCGTATATTTTCTTCATTTCGGCGGCTTTTCCGCACGAATACGAGCCTTCGGAGCACTTCCCTCTTACACAGGGAGGACCTGCCTGCTTAAACAAAAGCGGTGCTGCCTGTTTGCAAAGCAAAAGCATTTGACGTGCAACCTCCCTTATTTCCCACTGTGCTCTGTCACAGCAACGCAAAGAGAAGAAATTATAAAGACTTCTTGTGTTCATCGTAACTATCATTCTCGTATCGCAAGCGTTTGGAAGCACGAAGCGTGCATCTTCGTTTGCTTTTTTGTCTGCAGCCTTTTTAGCATCCTTTTCCGACATACCCGAAGATATCATTTTTTCATAATGAGCATTTGAAAGTATCTTATGCAAATTGTCGTAATGCTTTGCATCTTCTTCCATAGCCGTTTTAAATTCTTCAAGTGCTTCGGGGATATTTTCTATTTCCGGCGGAATTATATATTCAAATTCGGATTTACTGACGTAACGCTGGCTCTGCACGGAAAACGATGCAATTCTGTGACGCGTTATCTGTGCAAGAAATGCACGTGACACACCCTCTATACCGAACGTAAATGAAGCGTGTTCGATAGGGCTTTGGTGACCGAGAGAAGACAAAAGATCAAGAAAGCTCTCCGTTTTTTCGGGTGTGAGGTTTTCAAGCAACGTATCAATATCGCTTTTTGCATAGCAAAGCTTTGCGGCTGCCGCAACTATCTTGTCAGCATCGGGTGTATATGTTAAAAGTTCTACCTTTGGCATTTTTTTCTCCTTATCTTTTATCTTTTTCATTTTATCACACATTCTCCGTAAGTTCAAGTGGGGAAATAAAAATTATGTGATAATGAATAAAAAACTTTAAAACGGAAATACTCCCTTTGTAATTTAACAAAAGGAGCATTTTATGAGACCGTTAATTTATTTTACTTGCGTTGCTTTGATGATAAGTTTATTTTCCGCAGCTTTTCCCGTAAACGGAGAAATAGAGCTGTACGACAGTGTCGTACGTCTTCACGTGCTTGCAAATTCCGACAGTGATGAAGATCAAGCCTTGAAGCTTAAAGTGCGTGACAGCATTTTAAGCGTTATGGAAGATAATATGAAAGACTGCCAAACCGTTGATTCAGCACAAAAAGAGCTTGAAAAGAGCAAAAGCGTAATGATAGAGGCTGCTGAAAAATGTATTGCCGAAAACGGATACGCATACGGTGTCGATATCGAATTCGGTGAGGAAAATTATCCCGAAAGACAATACGAAAACGTGAGCTTGCCTGCAGGAAAATATTATTCAGTCCGTGTAAAGATCGGAGAAGGTGAGGGCAAAAACTGGTGGTGCGTTTTGTTCCCCCCGCTTTGTCTTGGCAGTGCCGTATCAAATAACGACGAGGAGCTTGCCTCGGTCGGTCTTTCCCCTGATGAAGTCAAGATACTTACAAACAGCGACGAGCCCGAATACGAAATAAAATTCAAGCTTCTTGAATTTTTTCAAAAGACGTTCGCCTGATTATTTTATAACTTTATATCCCGCCTCTGTTATCGCTTTTTTCAAAACAGAGTTATCACACTGTGTTTTCAAAGTAACGTACACGTTACCCGTTTTAAAATCGGGTTCAGCACTTTGAACCTCAGACAATTCTTCAAGTGCGTTTTTAACACGCGACTCGCAGTGTGAGCACATCATCCCCTTCACCTTCAGGGTTAATTGCAAGCTGTCGTTTGTATCGGCAGCTTTTTTCTTTTTCTTTTTATCCTTTGAGGTGGAATATATGTTTACAAAATTCAATCTTAAAGCGTTCGTTACCACACAAAAGCTTGAAAGACTCATAGCGGATGCCCCGAACATGGGATTCATCTGCCAGCCGAAGATCGGAATAAACACGCCTGCGGCGAGAGGGATGCCTACGGAATTATAGATAAACGCCCAAAAGAGGTTTTGATGAATATTTTTAAGCGATGCACGGCTGAGCCTTATCAAAGCGGGAACGTCCGTAAGTCTGCTTTTCATAAGCACGATATCCGCCGCATCCATTGCAACGTCAGTTCCCGCACCTATTGCAACGCCTATATCCGCCCTTGTAAGTGCAGGTGCATCGTTTATACCGTCACCTACCATTATGACTCTTCCTTCACGTTTAAGTCTTATTATTTCGTTTTCTTTACCGCTTGGCAGAACACCTGCTACGACCTCGTCAATTTGCGCTTTCTTCGCTATTGCGTTTGCAGTTTTTTCGTTATCGCCCGTTATCATAACGACACGGATGCCCATATTTTTAAGCTCGTTTACAGCTTGCACGCTTTCTTCTTTGATAACGTCAGCAATGGCGATAATACCGCAAAGCTTACCGTCTTTTGCAAAAAACACAGGTGTTTTTCCGTCGTTTGCGTAACTGTTGGCAAGTGCTTTTTCATCATCACCGACGGTTATTTTTTCACTTATAAATTTAAGGTTACCACCGTAAGCAGGAATACCGTTTATTTTACCCATAATACCGTTTCCGGGCAAAACTTCAAAATCGGTTATATCGTACGTTTTTATATTTTTTTCAATTCCCTTTGTAACTATTGCCTTTGCAAGCGGATGCTCGCTTTTTGCTTCAAGCGATACTGCGAAAGATAAAAGCTCTTCCTCTGTCATCGTATACGCTTTCATATCCGTTACCGTAGGTGTGCCTGATGTGACGGTACCCGTTTTATCAAGTGCCACTATATCGGTCTTTCCTGCCTGTTCAAGTGATGCGGCAGTTTTAAACAGTATACCGTTTTTGGCACCAACTCCGCTTGATACCATTATCGCGACAGGTGTTGCAAGTCCCAAAGCACACGGACAGCTTATTACAAGCACGGATATCCCCCGTGCTACGGCAAAGCCTGTATCCTTTCCTAAAAGTAACCAAATAACCGCTGTTATCAAAGCGATAGTTATCACAGCAGGCACGAATATTCCCGAAACCTTGTCGGCAGCCTTTGCAATAGGTGCTTTTGTTGCCGCCGCATCGCTTACGGTTTTTATTATCTGTGAAAGGACCGTATCCTCTCCGACTTTAGTTGCCTTGCATTTTATAAAGCCCGAACTGTTGATAGTACCGCCGCAAACGCTGTCGCCTTTTTCTTTATCCGACGGAATACTTTCGCCGGTGAGAGATGATTCATCAACAGCACAACTCCCTTCAATCACCGTTCCGTCGGCAGGTATCGTCTGCCCAGACTTTACAATGAAGACATCACCTATTTTTATACTTGAAGCGGGGACTGTTTTTTCTTCTCCGTCAACTATCACGACAGCTGTTTTCGGTGTAAGCTTCATAAGACTTTTAAGTGCGTCGGTCGTTTTTCCTTTTGAACGTGCCTCAAGCATTTTACCGACCGTTATCAAAACGAGTATCATTGCGGAGGATTCAAAATACAGATCGTGCAAAAGTGCATTTGCTCCGTCAATATCACCTCTCGTAACGCATAACGTCATAACAAACAGCGATGCCGTACTGTAAACAAACCCCGCACACGAGCCGAGAGAAACAAGCGTGTCCATATTAGGTGCTTTGTTTATGATACCTTTAACACCGTTTACGTAAAACTTATTATTTATCAAAATAACCGTCAATGCAAGCAACATTTGCACAAGTGTTACAGCTATCGGATTTCCTGTAAAAAACGCAGGCAAAGGAAGCGAAAGCATCGTATGTCCCATAGAAACGTACATAAGTAACAGCAAAAATCCTGCCGATAATATCAGCCTGCGCTTTAAAAGCGGTGTTTCTGTGTCAGCAAGAGCATCATCCGCTTTTGCATTTTGCAAAGCTTCATTTCCCTTTTCGTATGCACCGTATCCTGCTTTTTTAACGGCATTAATAACATCTTCGGAAGGAACGTCACCTTCGACACCCATAGAATTCGTCAAAAGACTTACCGCACACCCCTGCACGCCGGGCACGTTTTTTACAGCCTTTTCAACACGTGCAGAGCATGCCGCGCAGCTCATTCCCGTAACAGTATATTGTTTCAAAATTACTCCTTTTATAAGCTTGGTTTATAGGTTAGTTGTAGCTAACTTGTTTTTGATAATTATACTACACATTTTTTTCATTGTCAAGAGATAAAAGGATCACCGAAAAATTCAGTGATCCTTTATGTTTTTATCTTCAACGATGTTGTTTATCCATACGCCCTTTTTAAGCATTATAACTCCGATAATGCACTTTATAACGTCTACAGCAGTACATGCAAAGTACAGCGGTACGACAGGGATACTTGTATAACGACTCAGAAAATAGGCAAACGGAACGGATATCACCCAGACGAAGCAACTGTCAAAAATGAATGTTATAAGCGTTTTTCCGCCCGATCTCATCGTAAAATAGCAAGCATTTGCAAGTGAGTGCATCGGCATACACACAGCAGAGCATATTATAAGCTTTGTTGCGAGTGAGCGTATCTCATCACTCGTCTTATATATAAGCGGAAACAGCGGTGATGCAGCACCCATAACGATACCGACAGCGGTACACAAAACGAGCGAAAACGCTATCAGCTTGCTGACAGACGATACTGCTTCTTCCTTATCTCCTCTGCCGAGCATCTGTCCTATTATAATTCCTATTGCACTGCCCATTGCGATAAACGAAACGTTAAACACGTTTCCGACTGTGGAATTTATATTAAGTGCCGATACAACATCGTACCCTCTTACCGAATAGCACTGAACAAGAACTGCCATACCGCCTGCCCACAATGTTTCATTGAGCATAAGCGGGATCGCTTTTTTGGTTATTTCAAACGACAGTTTTACAGGGATCTTAAAACTTTTATAAGCACCTATTATAAAGGTATAGCGTTCATTTTTTCTGTGAGTTTTATATGCTACGAAAAACAGCTCAGCAAAACGTGATATTACCGTCGCTATCGCCGCACCGACAACGCCGAGGCGGGGAAAACCGAGATAACCGAATATGAGCAAGAGATTGAACGTAAAGTTTACAAAGACGGAAACGATACCCGCTTTCATAGGCACTATAGTTTCACCCGTTTCTCTGAGAGTTCCCGAATAGCACTGAGATATCGCAAACGGTACGATGCCGACAAGGGCAACACTCAAATACTGCTTTGCAAAATTAAAGCTTCCTTCGATGTCCTCCGCATTTCCCTCGCCCATTAAATATAATCTTATAAGCTCATCGCCGAAGAAAAGCATCGTTAAAATACCGATAAGTGAAATGATAACCGATACTATCAATTTATATCGGAACGTTTCACGTATTCCCTTTGCATCGCCTTTACCGTAAAATTGTGCTGTGAATATTCCTGCACCTGAAATTATACCGAATATCGTGAGGTTGAAAACGAACATAAGCTGGTTTACGATAGTAACACCCGTCATTTCGACCGTGCCGAGCCGTCCCACCATAATATTATCAAGCAGGTTAACGAAATTCGTTATGCCGTTTTGTATCATAATAGGCACGGCAACGAGCATTACTTTTTTATAAAACGCCCTGTCACCTATGTATTTATTCTTCAATTTTTTAAACATATCCATCTCCAAAACAAACTTACAAGAGTATAACAAAACAATGATTATTTTTATATATTTATTTGTTAATATTCTTTTTAATTTATTGTAAACTGTAAAAACTTTGTATTGAAAATTTTTTGTGATTGTGTTATATTGTGGCAGTGCAATTTGAAATTATGATCTACAGGAGTATACAAAATGAAAAATTTA
>JAZOSS010000060.1:0-3126 GCA_045657205.1 Eubacteriales bacterium | reverse complement strand
AAATTCAAATAATTTCAGTACCGAAAGAACTGTTGCAAGTGCAATAAATATTCCGCTTTCGCAAAGCCTTCTTGTTGAGTTTTTCATATATCCTCCAAAAAAATAACGGTAAGCTCCGACAAAATGCCGCGCCTACCGCTTGAAGGTCTATACCAACACTTATGCGCCTACGCCGGCATTATCCGGATCAGGTTATCGGGTCGAAGCGTACTTCCTCTCAGCCTGCAAAACAAGCTCCCCTATAAATATTACGCAGTTAATATATCACATTTTTATCAGTTTGTCAAGAAAAATGTAAAAATATTTGACAAATACCACATCCGGTAGTATAATCGTAAAGGGTGATCATATGAAAGTATATTATATCAACACTTCAGAATTTGAATCTTCAAAGTACGGAAGATTATTTTCTTACGCAGACAAAAACAGAAGAGAGCGTTTTTTAAAAAACAGAGATGTTTCAAGACTTGCCGCGGGTGCTCTTTTAACAGTTGCTTTTAAAGACTGCGGGATAGATTATCCCGGTGAAGAAAAGGTACTGAATAAAAACGGCAAGGAAAGCTTTAAACACCTGAACGTAAAGTATAATATTTCTCACAGCGGCACTATGTGCGTCTGTGCAATATATAATGATGAAATAGGTGTTGACTGCGAGGACGTAAAAGACAAGGATAATTGTCTTAACGTTGCCAAACGATTTTTTACGTACGACGAGTACAGACACATTTTCTCATCGGACAACAAAGCGGATGAATTTACAAAGATATGGACAATTAAAGAAGCGTATATCAAATATACAGGCAAAGGCTTTGAAATACCGCTTAAATCATTTGAATGTATACCCGATAAAGATGAAGTGAAAATAAACGATGCATCCGTGAAAACGTATAAGATTTTAAATACTTACGTTTCGATTTGCGCAAAAACAGAAAAATTTCCCGATAAACTTACCGATATGACACAGTTTTTTCTTCAAAGCTGTTGAAAAATTCCAAAAAATATGATATAAGATATAAGAGTATAAATAAATATTGTTTCGGAGAGAAATATGATAATAAAACCAAGAGGAACGATGGACATAATGCCGGAGGATACACCCCTTTGGCAGTACGTTGAACAGAAAGCAAAAGAAATATCAAACACACACGGATTCGGTGAAATAAGATTTCCGACCTTTGAGCAAACGGAGCTTTTTGCAAGAGGTGTCGGAGATACGACGGACGTTGTACAAAAGGAAATGTACACTTTCTTAGATAAAGATAACAGATCCATGACGTTAAGACCGGAAGGCACTGCATCCATTGCAAGAAGTATAGTTGAAAACGGCAGATGCTCTGATGCAATGCCCCTAAAGCTTTACTATCTTATAAGCTGTTTCAGATATGAAAAACCCGCTTCCGGAAGATACCGTGAATTTTATCAGTACGGTGTTGAAATGTATGGCTCGGAATCTGCCGCAGCGGATGCATCGGTGATATCGCTTGCGGATTCATACGTAAAAGCACTCGGAATTTCGGATTATTCTCTTGAAATAAACTCAATAGGATGCAAGCAATGCCGTCCGCTTTACAAAAAAGCGCTTACCGAATATTATCAGGCAAATTACGACACACTTTGCGATACTTGCAAAACAAGACTTAAAACGAACCCTTTGCGTATTCTCGATTGTAAGAATCCCGAATGTGCAGCTCTTGCAAAGGATGCACCGAAAACGCTTGATTATTTGTGCGATGATTGTACAGCTCATATGAAAACGGTTGAGGAATCACTCAAGAGCATGGGCGTTGAATATAAAGTTGATACGGGTATCGTAAGAGGACTTGACTATTATACAAGAACGGTATTTGAAATAATAGGTCCCGGTGAACCCGATAAAGACGGAAACGTACGCCGTCTTGCTTTGGGCGGCGGCGGAAGATACGACGGACTTGTTGAGGAGATAGGCGGACCGAAGCTTCCCGGTGTCGGCTTTGCAATGGGACTTTCACGTCTTATTATTGCTCTTAAAATGTCCGGTATTGAGCTTCCCGAAAAGAAAAAGACCGTTCTTTATATAGCTTCATTGGGAACGAACGCTCAGATAAAAGCACTCGGAATCGTCAAAGCTTTGCGCGATGCGAATATTTACGCTGAATGTGATCTCGTCGGACGAAGCCTTAAAGCGCAGATGAAATACGCTGATAAGATCGGTGCTGAATTTACGGCAATAGTCGGTGATAACGAGATCGAAAAAGGAAAAGCAATACTTAAAAATATGAGTACAAGTGAACAGACGGAACTCGAACTTTCTTCACTTGCCGAATTTTTTAAAAACAGATAAGGATTAACTAAAATGGCAGAATTATTTACAGTACAGGATAAAAGAACAAATTACTGCGGCGAGATCACAAACGAGCTTCTCGGAAAAGAAGTCTGCGTTTGCGGTTGGGTACAGCGCAGACGCGACCTCGGTGCGCTTATATTCATAGACCTTCGTGACAGAGAAGGTATTGTACAGCTTGCATTTGACGAAAATACGGATAAAGAAGTTTTCGATAAGGCATTTTCCGTAAGGAGTGAATACGTTCTTTCCGCAAGGGGTATAGTACGTACGAGAGATGCAATAAACAAAACTCTTAAAAATGGTGACGTTGAAATAGAAGTAAAGTCGCTTAAAATACTCTCTGCGGCACAAACGACACCTTTTGAAATAAAAGAAGGTCTTAATGTACGTGACGAGCTTTTGCTCAAATACAGATATCTCGATCTTCGCCGTGCACATTTGCAGAACAATATCCGTGTAAGACACGAAATTGCAAAAATAGCAAGAGAATATTTCTACGAAAACGGATTTCTTGAAATAGAAACTCCTATGATGATAAAACCCACTCCCGAAGGCGCACGCGACTATATCGTACCTTCGAGAATACACCACGGAAAAGTGTACGCACTTCCGCAGTCACCGCAGATATACAAACAGCTTCTTATGCTTTCGGGCTTTGACAGATATATTCAGCTTGCACGTTGCTTCAGAGATGAAGACTTGAGAGCTGACAGACAGCCCGAATTTACTCAGATAGACCTTGAAATGTCGTTCGTCGATGAAGAAGACGTAATGACGATGGTCGAAGGATTTATCGAAAGACT
>JAZOSS010000059.1:0-22531 GCA_045657205.1 Eubacteriales bacterium | reverse complement strand
CGATAACAGCAGTCCCCGTAAGTGCAAAACCGCCAAAAGCTAAAGTCGTACCCGATATTATACCACCGAGAAAACACGCCGCAAACGATACAAAAACCGCCCAAAAGGATATTATCACAGACCACAAAACTGCATATATCGACAATACAACTGCAAACGCTGCAACGCACATAGAAAACCAAAGCGGAAAACCAAGTATCAAAAGCACAACTTCCCACGTTTTCAGATCTTTTTCTGGTCTTATTCTTTTCTTTGCGAGTTTTGCCAGCGAAATATCCGCAATGATCTGTTTTACAACTGTGTCAACGTCTCCGATATTTGACACGGCTTCCTCTTCGGTAAGTCCGTCCTCAATCTGATCTTCGATCATTTCATTATAAAACGCCGCTCTCTCTTCGATATCTTCCTTGGGAAGTCCCGACAGCCCATTACGCAGTTGTAACAGAAATTCTTGTTTATCCATCTGCATTATCTCCCTTCGTTACAAATCGGTATATACATAAAATTTCATTCCATTCGTTTTTGAAATCTTCAATACGTTTTAAACCTTGATCCGTTATATGATAATATTTTCTTAATCTTCCGCCGTGTTCTGCTGTGTAAACGGTCAAAAGATCGGCTGTTTCCAAGCGTTTCAAGATCGTATACAAGGTCGATTCCGAAAGCTCAATATACGGTTTCATATCTTTGATTATCTTATATCCGTACGAATCTTCGTTTTTTATAGCCGCTAACACACAAACATCCAAAAGTCCGCGTTTCAACTGAATATCCATATGATACCTCACTTTCCGATATACATCATAACGCGAAGTATTGTTTTTGTCAATAGATATTCAAAAAACGGCAGTTCTTACTTTAAAGTAAAACTGCCGTTTCATATACTATTTTTTTGCTTACCGATTGGGGTTCAATTTTTTATATATCGTTTCTCCGTACGGAATATGAAGACGGAACAAAATGTGCATTAAATATTCATTAAAGCAATATTTTCCGCACAGCATATATTTAAACCACTTTTTATTATAGAGCTTTCTGTATTTCAAAAAACATTCTTCAAGTCCGTGTTCTTTTGCAAGGCAACTGAACAGTACGCACTCATTCATAAATTGTTTTGCATATATACCGAGTTGTTTTTTTATTTTTCTTTCTTCAAAAAATTCCGCTCTGATGTAACATACCATGATACGTGCAAAATCTTTTTCGCAAAAATCAGATCTTGTCACGCTTCCCTTTCGTTCCGTCCAAAAATACAACTTCTCGTTTGTTCTCACCCATTTACCTGTTTTTTCCCAAATATACGGCAATATCATAGAGTCTTCGTCTATATACCCCTCTTTATATCTCAAATCCTCAAATATATGATTTTTGCAAACACGCATACAAGATGAGATAATACTCACTGCCCCGATACATCTATCGAACATATCCATTGTTTCTTTGCACATAATTACATCATCAACTTTGCAGTTAATCTTTTCAAATGATATTTGATCATCCGGTGAAACGAAGCGGTATTTGCACGATGCTATATCTGCATCGTTTTCTTCTATAAGGCGTATAAGATTTTCATACATTTCGGGATGGATGAAATCGTCTGAATCCAAAAAAGCGATGTAGTCAAAATCGATATTATTTTCAAAAAGGTAGTCAAGTCCATAATTTCTTGCAGAGGCTGCTCCGCCGTTTTCTTTATGCAAGGTGCAAACATTATCATATTTGTTTGCATAATCATCACATATTTTTCCACTGTTGTCAGTTGAGCCGTCATCCACAAGCACTGTTATGATACTGTCTGATACAGTTTGACCAAGCACACTGTCTATACATCTATAAACATATTTTCCTGTATTATACACAGGGATTACAACCGCTAACTTCACTATACTTCTCCGAAATTATATTTATTCTAAAAAACTGTCAACTTTCATAAAATCTTCAAACCACGAAGAACACCAACGCGTAAGCATTTTTATCTGTGATGAATAAATATCAGTCATTATAAATCTTTTTTCTTGAAGATCCCTCTCAGATAATTTCTTAGCATCTTCTACACTGACAACGGTGTGAAAAACATCAAAATTACAAAAATAATGATCAACGGCGCGTCCTGTAGCAAAATGATGGGTGTGTCCTGATTCACCTTCAATCGAGTGTGTATATATTTTGCACCCCCTGTCTAAAACATCCTTTATCCGATTAAACTTTTTTTTCATAAAAAGTTTTGACCACAGCCAATTTGAAAACAAAGTGTCCGGATAATTAAACATTATACCATCGCATTTTTTATATTCCAAAGCTTTGAAAAATTCCTTTTTTCTCGTCGGTTCAGCACAATTTGACATACAAACAACATATGTGTCTTCCCCCATCACGGAAAAGAAAAACAGCGTTTCATCATCAGGATGTGCGCAAAAAATAAGCTTTTTACATTTGGAAAGTTTTTCGTAATCAAGTGTCTTATCAACAAAAAAGCCTTTAAAATATGTTGCAAATCTATGCGCATGCATTTTAGATCTGTATTTGACTATACCAACGATAATGAAAAATTTATGACGCATTGATAACAATAACTTTTTAAATCGCATATTTTATAATCACCAAAAGCGGTGCCGTATAAAACAGCACCGCTTACTTTCATCAGAATAAGATTATCAAGAATTGTGACACAAGCACGACTGCTATAAGTGCTATCGGGTAAGTTGCCGCATATGCTGCCGCAACATCTTCTGTTTTTGCAACGCCGATAAGTGTACCGAGTGCGGGAGTACTCGTCATACCGCCCGTAATTGCACCGAGGTTGTTGAGAAGGCTGAGTTTCAAAACGTACTTTGCAAACAAGAAACCTATTATCATAGGAAGAACCGTCATAATAATACCGTATACGAAGTACATCGGGTCGAAGTTTGCAACAAAATCAACACCACCGGGGATACCTGCACCGACAAGGAACAGTACCAATCCGAGTTCGCGGAAGAGCTTAAGTGTGTGTGTGTCGGGCATAAGATTTACCTTACCTGCTCTGCCGAAGTGGCCGATGATAAGGGAAACAAGGAGGCATCCGCCCGTTGTTGTAAGCGAGAAGCACGTACCGTCAAGTCCTTCTGCACTGAGCGGTATTTTTATCTTTCCGACAAACGTACCGAGAACCGCAGCAAGTGAAAATACAGCAAAGCCGTGTTCGTCAATATTGAAAAGCTTGCCGACGAAGCTCTTTTTGCTTGCTAAATCAACCTGAACGAGCTTTGCGCGCTCAGCATCCATATCAGCCTTCGAAAGTTTCGGAACGAGCTGTACAAAAAGTACAACACCGATAACGCCAAAGATATATGCAATACCGTGGCCAACAGACACGAGCGATGTATACTGTTCAGCAACAGTAGCTTTTGCGGCTGAAAATGCGGGGGTTGATGTAAGCGAGCCTGAAAGAAGACCGACTATCATTGCAACAAATCCGTCCTGATCGCTGATGCTCGCACCGTATCCGACAACTTCGCCCATACCGATACAAGCCGCAGCGGAAGCTCCGCCTGCGATTATTATGACAAGACCGAGAAGCACGTATGACTTAAAATTCTTCTTCATATTTCCGAAGAATTTAGGTCCTGCAATAAAGCCGACGGACGTAACAAACAGTATAAGTCCGAGACTTTCTATAACATCAAGTGCTTCAATAAATATTTCACCGACCTCAACGCCTTCGCCGAATATAGAATCCTTGAAGATCGCACCGAACAAAAGTGCAACAACAAATACACCGGCATCACCGAGGCAAACGCCTTTTATCGTTATTCTGCCGAGTGCGTAGCCTATAAAAAGAACGGCAAATACGCAGAACAAAACGAACGAAACTCCTGTAATCGGAATAACTCCGCCAAATAGACTCATTTTAAAATGACCTCTTTTCCAAATATATTACTTTCTTCTGTAATCGGGCAAAAGCTTAGGAGATACTGCATTTGTGTCAATACCTGCATCAGCAATTTCCTTTTCAAATTTATCAACGTGAGAAAGTGTAAGCTTGCCGACATTTACAGTCTTGCATTTTGCCGCCGCACTCTTACCTGCACTTCTTCCGAATACGATGATATCGAGAAGCGAGTTACCCATAAGACGGTTACGTCCGTGGATACCGCCGACAGCTTCACCTGCAACAAACAAGTTTTCTACGTTTGTTGTCATACAGTCAGCGGTTATATCAAGACCGCCGTTCTGATAGTGAAGTGTAGGATAAACGAGGATCGGCTCTTTACGGATATCTATACCGTACTTACCGAACATTCTCATCATTGCAGGAATTCTTGCTTCAATAGTTCCCTCACCGCCTATTTTTTCTATCATAGGTGTATCGAGCCAAACGCCGAGGCCGTTACCTGTTTCAACACCGTTTCCTCTGTCGTTACATTCACGTATGATGGATGCGGCTGAAACGTCACGTGTTTCAAGCGGATGCATAAATGCTTCACCCTTTGCGTTTATAAGCTTAGCACCGAGTGAACGAACCTTTTCCGTTACAAGTGCGCCGAATATCTGTTCAGGATATGCCGCACCCGTGGGGTGATACTGAAGCGTATCTGCATAAAGAAGCTTTGCACCTGCTCTGTAACCGAGTACAAGACCGTCAGCCGTTGCGCCGTAGTGGTTGGACGTGGGGAAGCCCTGATAGTGCATACGTCCCGCACCGCCTGTTGCGATGATAACAGTCTTTGCCTTTGCTATAAGTATTTCCTGTGTTTCCATATTGAGAAGTACAGCACCTGCGGCATTGCCGTTTTCATCAAGGATAAGCTCGATAGCGGATGTAAAATCAACTACGGGAATACCTCTGTTGAGAACTTCGTCACGGAGTGTACGCATTATTTCAGCACCGGAGTAGTCCTTTGCCGCGTGCATACGCTTACGGGAAGTTCCGCCGCCGTGTGTTGTTATCATATTACCGTCAGCGTCTTTGTCAAATTCAACGCCGAGCTCATTAAGCCACTGAATAGCCTCGGGAGCGTCGCAAACGAGCTTTGAAAGAAGCTCTCTCTTAGCCGCATAGTGACCGCCGCCGAAAGCATCTACAAAGTGTATTGCGGGAGAGTCGTTTTCCTTGTCAGCCGCCTGGATACCGCCTTCAGCCATCATCGTGTTGGCATCACCAATACGGAGCTTTGTAACGATCATAACGTCAGCACCTGCTTCGTTTGCTTCGATAGCCGCAGACGAACCTGCGCCGCCGCCGCCGATAACAAGCACATCAACGTCGTAGTCGGGATTTGAAAGATCAATATCCGCCGACTTGATACGGCTGTGAGCCTGAAGCATTGCCGCAAGCTCTGTCGGAACCTTTTCACCCTTGTTAGGTCCTATTTTAAGCTGTACAAATTCATTTTCTTTATAGTCGGGGCGGTACGCCTTGAGAAGGTCTTCCTTCTGCTGTGCGGTCATACGTGCGGGTTCAAGCTTTATATTGGCTTCTCTTGCCGCTTCAACCGCTTTCAAAGATTCTGTGAATTTTTCCGAATACATATCTGCCCCTCCTTATTTCTCTATTTCTCTGTTGTTGTAAAGCTCTTTTATCTCATCGACGGGCTTTTCCATAAGTGCCTCGATGAGATCCTTGAACGTGCCGTCCTTTATTTCCTGTACACGGTTTTCAAGGTGCGCCGTCTTGGGAGCAAGATACTTACCGTTGAGTCTGCGTGCAAGCATTGCAACCTGGGGATGTGAGATACCTGCAGGGCAACGTGAAGAACATACTCCGCACATTACGCAGTCAAACGATTCCTCTGCACACTTTTCATATTCGCCTCTCTGAGCGTATGCGATGTACTGCATTACGTTAAGCTCCTGAGTACAGCTCTTCGTACAAGCGTTACAGCCGATACAAGCATATATTTCAGGATAGAGCTGCATCATTATCTGCTCTGTGGGTTTTACTTTTTCAATATCGTATACCTGCTTTACGAGAGGGAAGAAGGGCAAAGTTGCGATTTACATATTGTCCTCAACCTTTGTCTGGCAGGCAAGGCAGGCTTTAAGCTCTCTGTCGCCTTTTATTCTGTACACCGTAGCGCAAGCGCCGCAGAAGCCGTTACGGCATCCGCAACCGCGTACAAGCTGATAGCCTGCATATTCCATTGCGCTCATTATGGTGAGATTTTCGGGAACACTGTATTTTTTTCCGAAAAGAAATATATTAACCATGTTTTCCATTTCGATTATCCTCCTATTAATACTCGCTGGGTAACAATTCAAGCTCATCACAGCGGAATACGGGTCCGTCTTTACATACGTATTTTGAACCGATATTACATCTTCCGCACTTACCGATACCGCACTTCATACGAAGCTCCATCGACGTATATACCTGAGTTTTATCGTATCCCAGTGACATAAGCCCTTCCAACGTGAACTTTATCATTATGGGAGGACCGCATATGATAACGGTTTTATTTGTATCAAAGTTAAGCTCTTTTACGTAGTTGGGAACGAATCCTACGTGGCCGTCCCAGCCTTCCTGCTCACGGTCTATCGTAAGATGTACGTTGATACCGTCTTCTTTCATCCATTCGTCGATGATCTCGGCGTAGTCAACGAGGTCGTCCTTGCTTCTTGAACCGTAAACGATGTCGATCTTACCGTATTTATCTCTGTAATGACGGCAATAGTTGATAACCGAGCGAAGCGGAGCAAGACCGATACCGCCGGCAACGAACAGCAGATCCTTGCCTTCAAAC
Source organism: Eubacteriales bacterium (assembly GCA_045657205.1). GTDB lineage: Bacteria > Bacillota > Clostridia > Oscillospirales > CAG-272 > RGIG7213. Next base: position 15,809 of record JAZOSS010000059.1, on the reverse strand, counting down.
ACTTCCTTTACGGGGAAGTTTTTGCCGTAAGGTCCTCTTATCGTTATCTGCTGACCGACCTGTGCCTGGTGAAGCCACTCTGTCACACAGCCGCATTTTTTAATGGAAAATTCCATATACTCCGTGTTTGTGGGGGACGAAGTTATTGAAAACATCGCTTCACCGACAGCGGGGATCGAAAGCATAGCGCACTGACCGGGCATATGGTCGAATGCTTTTTTTCCGTCGGGAGTTACGACGCGGAACGTCTTGACGTCGGGTGTGTCAATTCTTATATCGGTGATAACACCGACCTTGGGTATAAGTGATTCTTCTCTGTTATTCATCATCATTACCTCCCAAAGCTTTCATAACTTTTACTATATTCATAGATATGGGGCATTTCGCAAGACATCTGCCGCAACCGACGCAACCGAATACACCGTCGTTATTCGTGGGATAGTACACGAGTTTATGCATAAATCTCTGACGGAAGCGTTCAAGCTGTGAAAGTCTGTTGTTTCCGTGTGCCATTCTCGTAAATTCGGAATACATACACGAATCCCAGCAACGGAAACGGATAACACCGTGTCCTGTGTCGTAGTCCTTTATGTCATAGCACTGACACGTCGGGCAAACGTACGTACACGTACCGCATCCGAGGCAGGAGGATGAAAGCTCACGCCATTCGGGAGCATCGAAAAACTCTGCCGTTTTATCTTTTCCGAATTTATCGGTCTTAAGATCTGCAAGCGGAAGCTTTTTCATTATTTCTCTTGTCTTGTTCTGCTGTTCTGTAACCTTTGCATCGTCACAGTCAGAAACAAGTGCTCCGAGCTTTGCCAAAAGTGCTTTGCCTTTTTCCGTATTTGCCTTGAAATACATTTCGTCATCTGTTTTCCAGCACGTGATATCACCTGCAGGCGATGCTGCATCTATTCCGAATGCCGTGCAGAAGCACGTTTCCTTCGGTCTTGTGCAAGCCATTGATATTATCGTTGAGTGCTCACGTCTGTTTGCATAGTAGCTGTCGCAGGGTTCGGAAATGAATACTTTATCAAGTATATCAAAACTCTTTACGTCACACGCTCTGACACCGAAGATAACGAAATCTTCTTTTTCATCTCTCGTGTCGATGACTTCTATTTCTTTACCGGAAACCTTAAATTCCATAAGGTTTTCGGTCTGGGGGAAGAAGAAGTCCTTTGCGCTTCTTACCGTATTGAGTTCATCGCTGAGAGCAATTCCCTCTTCCCATTTCTTATATACGGCACCCGCATTCGTATCTGTGGGAATATAAAGCGCGGATTCCTTTGCAATAGCGGCAAATACCGCATCAAGCGTATTCAATGAACATTTACGCATCTTTATTCCCCTTTCTTTACAGCGTCGTTGGGTTCGATATCTTCCGTTGTGTAGTTGACAAGGGGCGCACGGCTTCCTTCAACTTCACCTGCCTGATAATCGCCGTAGAAGCTGTTTATATCTTTTATGAATTTTCTGTTCAGCAAGTGGAGAGGTATGTTCTGAGGACATACTCTTGAGCACTCACCGCAGTCTGTACATCTTCCCGCAACGTGGAAAGCACGGATGATGTGGAACATTTTTTCTTCAAAGCTGTCTGCTATTGCCTTATTTTCAACACCCGATTTAGGGTTATCGAATACGCACTTTTCGCACGTGCATGCAGGACATACATCGCGGCAGGCATTACATCTGATACAGCGTGAAAGCTCATTCTGCCAGAAAGCAAATCTTTCGTCTTCTGTCATATTTTCAAGCTTCTCGACCTCGTCGAAGCGGCCGCTGTCGATAACGTCACCGTCTTCGCCGATAAGCTCGTCGTACGCCGTGTGCTTCTTGCTCTTGCAGTTTACACAGCGTTCAGCCATAACGTCGGCTTTAGCAATCTTCTTAACGTCGCCGTATATCGTTTCAACGCTGAGGTCTTCACCGTCTGACGTTATTTTCGATATAGCATCGGGAACTGCACATCTTACCTTTTCAATATCCGCCATACCGTCGCAGGGGATACCGACAGCGTACACCTTTTCTCTGCTGAAGCGGTGTTCTGTAAGAAGCTGATTAAAGCTGTACGTGTCGCAGGGCTTCAAAAATACGAGAACCTTGCCGTCGCTCTTTTTTGTTTCTTTTACAAGATATTTTGAGAAGTTCGCGCCCGAAAAGTCATTGTATACGAAGTTTTTCTTTACTTCGTCCGCGTTTGCGAATACTGCAGGTGAAAGGTCGTAATCAAATTCGCCTTTCTTCCAACCCATAACACGGTCAACCGTTCCGTTTTCAAGCAATTCGCAAGCCTTTGCGATCAGCGATTCACACGTTATTTTTTGCATCGTAAATCCTCCAATCTCTTGTTTTCTCCAAGTTTGGAAACGGCTTCTGTAAAGTCGTTCATCGTCTGAGCAAACTTTGCACCTTCAGCAGCAGATACCCATTCAAGACGGATACGCTCTTTTTCGATACCGAGGTAGTTGAGCATAGAGAACAGCAACGCCATTCTTCTTCTCGTGTAATAGTTGCCTGACGTATAGTGACAGTCGCCGGGGTGGCATCCGCAGATTATAACGCCGTCAGCGCCTCTCTGGAATGCACGGAGGATGAATATGGGATTGACTCTGCACGAGCAGGGCACTCTTATAATATTTACACATTCGGGATACGCAAGTCTGTTGTTTCCCGCAAGGTCTGCACCCGCATACGAGCACCAGTTACAGCAGAATGCAACGATCTTCGGTTTAAATTCGTTATTTATTTGCATATCGCATCTACCTCCGCTATAATTTGTGAGCTTGCAAAGCCCTTGAGGTCCATAGCACCGGAAGGACAAGCAACCGTACATGCACCGCAACCCTGGCAGACAGCCTCGTTTACAGTTGCAACACGTCTTATCGCAACGGTTCTGTCGGGCATACGGAATTCTTTATCAACGTAAGTGATAGCGCCGTAAGGACATACTCTTTCACAAGAAGAACAGCCGTTACACATAAGCTCGTTGGAATTTGCAACGCAGGGGTTGCCCATGAGCTTATCCTTGGCAAGAAGTCCTATTACCTTTGCCGCCGCCGCACTTGCCTGCGATACCGTTTCGGGGATATCCTTCGGGCCCTGGCACGTACCGGAAAGGAACACGCCTGCCGTCGGGCTTTCAACGGGACGGAGCTTGGGATGCGCTTCCGTGAAGAAGTCGTTTGTATCCATACTTGCCGTAAGCATCGTAGCCAAGGGACGTGCGGACTTATCGGGTTCGATAGCCGCCGCAAGGACAACGAGGTCAGCGGCAATATTGAGCTGTTTGTTTGCAAGAAGGTCTGACGCTCTTACCATAAGCTTATCACCCTCGGGCGATACCTTACCGACCATACCCTTTATGTAGTGTACGCCGTATTCTTCAACCGCTCTGCGGTAGAACTCGTCAAATGCCTTACCGGGTGTACGTACGTCGATGTAGAATACGTAAACGTCCGTATCCGGATATTTATCTCTTGTAAGCATTGCATGCTTTGCCGTATACATACAGCAGATCTTCGAGCAGTATTCCTTACCCTTTTCAGCGCAAGCCGAGCATCTTGAGCCGACACACTGAACGAATACTATCGTGTGGGGGTGCTTGCCGTCGGAAGGACGGAGAAGCTTACCTGCCGTAGGTCCTGCAGCGTTCGTAAGACGCTCAAATTCAAGGGACGTGATAACGTCCTTTGACTGATTGTAAGCAAATTCGTCAAACTTATCCATACTGATGGGATTGAAGCCCGTAGCGGCAACGATAGCACCGTACTTTTCTTCGATGATCTCATCCTTTTGCGTGTAGTCGATAGCGCCTGCCGTACAAACCTTTGCACACACACCGCACTTGCCTGTTTTGAGCATAGTACAGTAGTTCGGGTCGATAGTTGCAACCTTCGGAACTGCCTGAGCAAACGGAATATATACCGCACGGCGGTTATCCATACCCATATTGAACTCGTTGGGTACTTTCTTCTGAGGACACTTTTCAGTACAGATACCGCAACCCGTACAGATATCCTCTTTTACGTATCTTGCTTTCTTTCTTATTTTTACATTAAAGTTACCGACGAAGCCGCCTATTTCTTCTACCTCACTGTAGGAGAAAATTCTGATGTTTTCATTCTGGGCAACGTCAACCATTTTAGGCGTAAGGATACAAGCGGCACAGTCAAGCGTCGGGAACGTCTTGTCGAGCTGAGCCATTTTACCGCCTATCGTGGGTTTCTTTTCAACTATATCAACGGGGAAGCCCGCTTCTGCAATATCAAGAGCAGTCTGTATACCTGCGATACCGCCGCCTATTACGAGCGCACGTTTTGTAACAGGGCTTTCACCGGGTGTAAGCGGAGCGTTGAGATTTACCTTCGCAACAGCCGCCTTTCCCAAAATAATAGCTTTTTCCGTACCGGACTTCATATCCTTATGTACCCAGGAGCACTGCTCGCGGATATTGGCTATTTCAACCATATACGAGTTAAGTCCTGCGGCTGCCGCCGTTTTACGGAACGTCGCTTCGTGCATTCTCGGTGAGCACGAGCATACAACTATTCCCGTCAGCTTATGCTCAGCTATTGCATTTTTGATTATATCCTGGCCTGCCTGTGAGCACATATACTGATAGTTTGTGGAAAAGACAACGCCGGGTTCGTTCTTAAGAGCTTCGGAAACGGCTTCAACATCTACTGTTCCTGCGATGTTACTGCCGCACCAGCATACAAATACACCAATTCTCTGCATTTCTTCTCCTCCTTACTTACTGTACTTGCGAAGTGCGCTCACTATTGCCTGCTGAGGAAGTTCCTCATCAAGAAGCGCGGGTATATCGTCAGCTTTAAGATGGTTTGCGCCCTGCTTTCTGATAACGGAAAGGCGCACTGCTTCAACGAGCTTTGCAGGTTCAACACCTCTGGGGCATCTGTCAACGCACGCAAAGCACGTGAGGCACTTATAAAGTGACTTTGAATTCATAAGCGGTTCAATATCGCCGCTTTCTACCATATAAACGAACTGATGCGGATGGTATTCCATCTCATCAAACGCAGGGCACGTGCCTGTGCATTTTCCGCAGCGCATACATTTTTTCGGATTGACACCGCTTGAGCGGATTATTTCCGCTTGGAGTCTTTCTGTTTCTTTACTCATTGCCATCCTCCTTTACGCCGAGAGCTTCAGCCAAAAGTTCTGTAAAGTACACTATTTTAGCTGTGGGATTGTTCTTTTCAAGATTGTATTTGCAAAGCGGACAAGCCGTTACTATTATATCTGCACCGTGTGCGTTTGCACTGTCTACGACAGCCGTGCTCTTTTTCTTTGCGGAGAGTGCATCTTCAAGAGCTATATATCCGCCGCAGCATTCGTTTCTGTAAGGGAAAACGACAGCTTCAGCGCCGAGTGCCTTTATGAGATCCTCCATAATTGTGGGGTTCTCGGGATCGTCCATCTGCATTACGCTGTTGGGACGGAGCAAAAGACAGCCGTAATATGCGGCGATCTTCTTGCCTTTAAGGGGATTTGTTACCTTTTCCGCTACCTTATCAAAACCGACTTCATCTCTGAGATATTCAAGATAGTGAAGCACCTTCGTTTTTCCGTCGTATCCGCCGTCAGCACCGAGATAATTATTTACGTGTGATGCAAATTCTTCATCTGTCTGCATTGCGTGGTTGGTCTGCTTTATGACGTTGTGGCAAGCGGAACATACGGTTACGAGAATCTGATCCTTTTTCTGAGCCTCGGCAAGTGCACGCACGGAGGAAAGCTTTGTTGCTATCTCGTTGCGAGCCGTTGTGAAAACGCCGCCGCAGCACTGCCAATTTTCTATTTCTTCAAGAGAAAAGCCGAGTGCCTGCGCACTTTTTCTTGCATATCCGTCCAGATCCTTTGCCTTTGTCTTTAACGTACAACCGGGAAAGTATGCTACTTTTTCCATTTATATGACCGTTCCTTTCTTAGGGCTTTCGTGGAGTTGCGGATCTTCGATACCTCGAAAATCCGCAAGCAGCCCGGAAATTTATTTTAATCAAACCATCTGTTCGGGATGGAAAACCTCGTCGAATTTTTCTTCCGTCAGGAAGCCGAGTGCAACACACGCTTCCTTGAGCGAAATGTTATCTTTAAATGCTTTCTTGGCAGTTTTTGCCGCATTTTCATAACCGATATAGGGGTTGAGAGCCGTAACGAGCATAAGGGAGTTATGCAGGTTGTGGTGCATCTTTTCTTTGTTTGCAACTATGCCGACAGCGCAGTTCTTATTGAAGGAAACTATTGCCTCTGCCATAAGTCTTGCAGACTGTAAGAAATTATATGCACATACGGGCATAAATACGTTAAGCTCAAAGTTACCCTGAGATGCCGCCATACCTACTGCAACGTCGTTACCCATTACCTGAACGGCAACCATCGTAACAGCTTCGCACTGTGTGGGGTTTACCTTACCGGGCATTATTGACGAACCGGGTTCGTTTTCGGGAATGAATATTTCACCCAGACCGTCACGGGGTCCGCTTGCAAGCCAACGTACGTCGTTTGCTATCTTCATCATATCACACGCAAGCGCCTTGACAGCACCGTGTGCAAATACCATTTCATCCTTTGATGTAAGCGAATGGAACTTGTTTGCGGCAGTTACGAAGGGCTTACCTGTGAGGTTTGCCACTTTTTCTGCAACAAGCTCACCGAATCCCTTGGGTGCGTTAAGTCCCGTACCTACGGCTGTACCGCCGAGTGCAAGCTCGCACAAAGGCTTTACTGCAAGCTTTATAAGCTCTACGTCTCTTTCAAGGCTTGAACGCCAGCCGCTTATTTCCTGGCTGAATTTAATGGGAGTTGCATCCTGAAGGTGCGTTCTTCCGCTCTTTACTATTCCTTCGTTTTCCTCTTCAAGTCTTTTGAACGTTGCAATAAGTGTTTCAACTGCGGGGATGAGCTTATCTTCAAGCATCATAACAGCCGCTATATGCATTGCCGTCGGGAACGTATCGTTTGACGACTGGCTCATATTTACATCATCGTTGGGATGAAGTATCTTTTCGCCTGCAAGCTGATTTCCTCTGTTTGCAATAACTTCGTTTGCATTCATATTGGACTGTGTGCCGGAGCCGGTCTGCCAAACGACCAAGGGGAAATTATCGTTAAGCTTTCCTGCGATTATTTCATCGCAAGCACCGCTTATCGCTTCAAGCTTCTGTGCTGTCATTTTTTCGGGACGGAGAGCGCAATTTGCCTGAGCCGCCGCCTTTTTCAGTATACCGAAAGCGTACGTGATCTCTCTCGGCATCGTTTCGATGTTTACACCTATTTCAAAATTTTCATGGCTTCTCTGAGTCTGTGCAGCCCACAGCTTATCGGCAGGGACCTTAACCTCGCCCATAGAGTCATGCTCTATACGGTAATCCATAATTCCACTCTCCAATTATATCGTTGTTGCTTTGATTATCGCCTTGAGCGTATCTGCGCTGTGGCGAAGCTTTGCAATTTCTTCATCATTCAAAGGAAGATGTACCTTGCTGCGTATACCGTTGTTGCCGACGATGCTGAGTGTGCTCAGACAAACATCGTCAATTCCGTATTCGCCGTGCATCATTGTCGATATAGTCATCGTTGTGTCCATACCGCTGAGCAAGCACTTACAGATATAGCAAACAGCAGTTGATACGGCATAGAACGTAGCGCCCTTGCGAGCGATTACATCACCGCCGGACTTCTGTACGTATCTCAACGCTTCGTCGTAATCGAACTTGGGAAGATTTTCGCCGTTTTTGCCCGTAAAGGAGTTGTGGCAATCAGCGATATTTACGTTAGATACGTTGGCAAGGGACCACGGGATGAAGGAAGAGTCCCCATGCTCACCAAGCACATATGCGTGTGCGTTGTTTTGGCTTATTGAGTAAAACTCTGACATCTTCGCACGAAGACGTGCTGTGTCAAGTATCGTACCCGAACCGATTATACGGCTTTCGGGAATACCCGAGCGTTTACAGAATGCATATGTAAGGATATCAACGGGGTTACTTACGAGAAGATACACGGCATCAGGTGCGACGTGTGTTATCTGTGTCATTATCTGCTTGAGTATGTCAATGTTCGTCTGTGCAAGCTCAAGACGTGACTGACCTGCTTTTCTCGCAACGCCCGACGTTATGATAACTATGTCGGAATTAGCGGCATCGGTATAAGAACCTGCGTTAACTGTACAGGGGTTGCAAAACGGCAAAGCCTGTCTTATATCGAGTGCCTCACCTACAGCCTTCTCGTTGTTAATGTCGATCATTACGATCTCAGAAGTAAAGCCCATGACAGCAAGCGTATAGGAAATAGTAGCTCCCACGCTTCCGCTTCCGATGATTGTGATTTTGTTCATAATTATTTTCATCCCTTCTACGCTTATCGCGTTTTGTGTGGTTTATTTACAATATCCACAGAGTGCGGAATTTCTTTGTCCCGTACCCGATAGACGGCTTGCGGAAGCATTAATTTTTCCGCATACCTATTCCTTATAATTATAATACATCATCAAGATTTTTTCAAGTGTTTTGATAAAAAAATTGAAAATATATTACACATACAGCCTTTTATCTGTTTTTTTCTCTCTTTATTAACATTTATTTGTCGAAAATACCCAACAAAAAAGCCCGTGGCATGATTTTATCAGCACGAGCTTGATTTTTATTTGTTTTCTATCAGATCGTTCCCGTTATAACAAGCGTTGCGACGCCGGGAGTTGTAACGACAGCACCCGTTTGAGCATCTCTTTCAAAGGTTGCCGCAGGTACTGTTATCTGACCGGGCACGGTCGTGAATACTCCGGTCGCTTCGTCGTAGTTATAATTGACTCCTTCGGTCCATACGACACCGTCAAATGTAACGGATATATCGGACAGCACGGGGTCGAACACGTCTGTGATAACGGCATTATCCGTTGCAACAACTGCTGTATTTCCGTAGTTCTGTATAAGCATTCTGTAAGTTACCGTACCGTTTTCAACAACGGGAATTGGTTCGATGCTCTTTGTCACGGTAAGATTTGCTTCTTCCGAAGGCGATACCGTTTCAGATACGGTTATCGGTGTCTGTATTCCCGCACCGTCAACCGTTGCCGTATTGACGATGGTATCACCGACACCGAGAGGTGCGAAGCCGTTTGCTTCCGCCTCGTATATAAGTATCACGTTTCCGTCTGCGGGAACCGTGATACCGCTGAAAAGAAGCGGCTGCGTTGACGTTGCCGCAGGAGGGGACTGCAATACCCCGTTTACGTAAAATCTTACCGATCCGTCAACGTACGTAAGCGGATAAAAAGTTTCCGCACCTACTGTATACGCTCCGAGATCGTCACTTACCGTGATCCCTGTAAACGGTGTGTTTCCCGTATTTACCACACTTACGACGTATGTGATATCGTCGCCTGCCGAATATTCCGTGGTAACGGCAGTTTTCGTTGCAGAAAGAACTTCAAGTATCTCACCGACTGCAACGTTTGAGCTTACGACCAGCCCGTTATACGTGAGCTGGGCGCGGTTTGTAAATTGTGCCATATATTCTCCTTTTGTACAGATATTATTTGGGCTTGCACCCACTTAAATAATATGCAAAAGGAGAAAGATGCGTGACGAAAACTGTCGTTACGTGTACTCCGAAAGCTTCTTTTCAGCTTCTTCTATACCCTCGTAAGCTTCAAATATCTTTTCTTCAAGCTCGGTTTTCTGTTTATCAAGCTCCATAAGCTTCATATAATCGCTTCCCGTGTTCTCTATCGCCTGTTCAACAGAAGCAAGCTCTTCTTCCCACTTTTCGGTCTGCTGTGTCGTCTTTTTTATATAATTTTCAAGCTTGCGCTTTTCGGCTTGATTTTTCTTGTTTTCAAGATACTGCGCTTTATTATCGCTGACGGCTGTATCCTTCGTCTGTGTTTGTTCAGATGTTGTTTGTTTGTTAAGATAACTTACGTACGACTCGTAATTTCCGTGATGATCCAGCCCTTTTTCGATATCTATTATCCTGCTTGAAAGCTTGTTTATAAAGTAGCGGTCGTGCGATACAGATATAAGAGTTCCTTCAAACCCGACAAGTGCTTCCTCAAGCGCCTCACGTGTGGGGATGTCGAGATGGTTTGTCGGCTCGTCAAGCAGTAAGACGTTATTTTTACGCATTATCAGCTTCGCAAGTGTAAGGCGTGCTTTTTCACCGCCGGAAAGATTGTATACTTCTTTTTTTATGTCGTCACCCTTGAACAAAAACAGTGCAAGTGCCGAACGTATTTCCGTTTGCGTTGCATCGGGAAATTCATCCCACAATTCTTCAAGCACGGTCTTTTCTTCGTGAAGCTGTTGGTTTTCCTGGTCGTAATAACCTATGCGGACATTGTACCCGAATTCATACGTTCCCGAATCGGGGTACGTTCTGCCGTTGAGTATCTTCAGAAGCGTACTTTTTCCGCTTCCGTTTTTACCCGTTATAAATGCAAAATCGCCTTTTTTTATCAAGAACGAAACATCGGAAAAGAGCTTCTTTTCGCCGTACGCTTTTGAAAGCTTTTTAACAGTCAGCACGTCCTGCCCCGACTCGCTTCCCGAATCGAATTTTATCCTTACACTGTCGGGCAGCTTATCGGGTGCGTCTATCTTCACCATACGGTCTATAGCCTTTTGGCGGCTTTCTGCGGCTATTATATTTTTCTCTCTGTTCCAGCGTTTTTGCTGTTCGATGAACGCCTCCATATGGGCTATCTTACGTTGTTGGTTTTCGTAGTGGCGACGCTGTACGTCACGGTCTTTTTCCTTCGCCTGAACAAAAGCGGAGTAGTTGCCGTTGTACATTTTACCTTTGCCGTATTCGATATCGAGTATTTTCGTACAGATTTTATCGAGAAAATATCTGTCGTGGGATACCGTTATCACCGTCTGCGAAAGCTGTGATACTATCTCCTCGAGCCAGAAAAGCGTCTGCGTATCGAGGTGGTTCGTAGGCTCATCGAGCAAAAGTATATCGGGGGGATTAAGTATGAGCTTACCCAAAGCAAGGCGCGTCTTCTGACCGCCCGACAGCACGTTTACGGGCTTATTGACGTCGTTTTTATCAAATCCGAGCTTTGACAAAAACGACATTGCACGGTTTTTATACTCAAATCCGCCGTCGGATGCAAATTTTTCGCTGAGCTGTGCGAAAGCGGAAACGACGCTTTCGTCACCGTCCTCTATTCTTTTTCTCAGCTTTTCAATTTCTTCTTCGGTCTTTATAAGCTCGCCGTATGCGGAAAGCATTTCTTCGTACACAGTATTTTCGGAGTCTATTACGGCGTTCTGTGACAGCATTCCGACCGTTTTTTCTTTTGAGATATAGACCTCTCCTTCGGTCGGCTCGTACTGTCCCGTTATTATTTTTAACAGTGAGGATTTACCTGCGCCGTTCACTCCGACGATGCCGAGTCTTTCTCCGTCATTCAGCGCAAAGCTGACACCGCCGAGTATCTCCTCAACACCGAATGAAAGTTTTATATTGTCACAACTGACAGAAATCATTTTTTATATCCTTTATCTGAATTGATATGAATAGAGCTTTTTGTAAATTCCGTTTTCGTTTTTCATAAGCTCCTCGTGGCTTCCCGATTCCGAAATGCCGTTTTTATCAAGCACGATTATTTCATCTGCATTTTTCACCGTAGAAAGTCTGTGTGCCACAACAAGCACCGTTCTGCCCTTCGTCAGCACATCAAGAGATGCCTGAACGAGCATCTCCGTTTCGTTATCGAGCGCACTCGTTGCCTCGTCGAGTATGAGCACGGGAGGATCTCTCAAAAACACGCGTGCTATTGATATTCTCTGCTTCTGGCCGCCCGAAAGCTTTATACCGCGTTCTCCGACGTTCGTTTCGTAGCCGTTAGGAAGCGACATTATATGCTCGTGAATGTTGGCGCATTTAGCCGCATATATGACCTGCTCGTCCGTTGCATCGGGTGTTCCGTAAGCGATATTTTCACGTATCGTACCGTTAAAGAGAAATACGTCCTGCGATACGATGCCGATAGCCTCACGCAGGCTTTTGCGACTGAGTGTCGTTATATCTATACCGTCAAAGCGTATCACGCCCGATGATATTTCGTAAAATCTCGGAATAAGATTACATACCGTTGACTTGCCCCCGCCCGACGGTCCGACAAGTGCGACCGTCTTGCCGTAAGGCACTGTAAGATTAAGACCGTGTATGACGTCACGTGTTTTTTCATCCTCGTTTGAGCCGTAAGCAAACGTGACGTTTTCAAAACGTATCTCACCTTTGGGTGATACAAGCTCTTTTGCCTCTTGCGCTTCTTTTTCGGGTTCTGTGTCCATTATCTCGGCAAAGCGGGTAAAGCCCGTCATTCCCTCCTGGAACTGTTCAAAAAGCGAAACGAATCTTTTTATCGGATCGAGGAACATCGTTATGTAAAGGAAAAACGCCGTAAATTCACCTATATCTATAATGCCGTGGTAAAAGAAAAGACCGCCTGCAAAAATGACTATAAGATAAAGCACGTCGGAAAAGAACGTCATTCCCGAATGGAACATACCCATTGCTTTATATGCAACGCTTCGACAGGACTTGAATTTACCGTTTTCCGTTTTGAACTTTTCTATTTCCGTCTGTTCCGCCGTGTATGCACGCGTTATACGCATACCTGCTATTGAGGTTTCGATACTTGCATTTACCTCCGCTATCTGCTCGCGGCTTTTTTTAAACGAGGAATTCATAAACGTCCTCATCTTAAAAGCAAAAAATATAATAAGCGGAACGCAAAAGAAGATTATAAGCGTAAGGGGCAGGCATATCGAGGCAAGAATGGCAAACGAGCCGACAAACAAAACGGATGCCAAAAAGAGATTTTCGGGGCCGTGGTGTGCAAGCTCGGCAACCTCAAAAAGGTCGTTTACTATCCTTGACATAATAACGCCCGATTTATTTTCATCGTAATAGGAAAACGGAAGCTTTTCAAGATGTCTGAAAAGATCCTCTCTCATATCCGCCTGAATACGCACGCCGACCGTGTGGCCGTAATAAGCTACGAAATAATTGAACAAACACTTTACGCAGTAAATTGCCAAAAGCGCACATGACCACACGATAAGCGGTCTTAGCTTCTGATTGGGCACGTAATCGTTTATTATGTTCTTCGTTATCATAGGGAAAAACAAATCCGCCGCCGCTATCATAAACGAACAGACCATATCGAAAATAAACAACTTTTTATGTGGTTTATAATACTTTACGAATCGCTTGATAAGCTTCATTTAAAACTCCTTTTTACCGTTTACGAAAGCGGTGTATTTATCAACGAGAAAGCACGGCTTATAGGAAAGCTTTGAGATTCTCAGTCCTTCATTTCCCGTGTCGTCCTCTCTGTTTATATAGACAGCTCCCATACCGCGTGCAAGCTTTGCAAGCTCGCTTACGGTAAACTGATACACGCCCCTGTATTCGGGAAGTGCTTTTTCGATATGTACGTACATCGTATCACCTGCAAGCTCTCCCATAGCAAACGATATAACTTCATCCTTCATATACACGGCTATACCGTCAAATCCGTAAACGGAAGTATTGTCAAGAACTGCCTGCACGGCACGAATATCTTCATAAAACATATCGTCGTCTTTGCTCACGGATGCCTTGTATTTTTCAAAAAAGGCTTTTATTTTTTCAATATCTTCATCCGTTATACGTTTTGCATACGCATTGGGAAAAAGCCGTTTGAATGCGTTTAAGTGATTTTTCTGTCCGTGGAATTTCTTACCGGGAAAATCCGCAAGCTCATACGAAAAATAAACGTAATCGCATATATCACGCTCGTATCGTTCGGTCACGTCAAAAAGCTCTGATACGGTCTTTCTGTCAATGTCGGTAAGTCCGTAGAAAACAAGCTGTTTTCCGTCTTTTTCACAATACGCATAAAGCTCTTCAAGTGCCGAAGGGACGTTTTTCCCTATCGGCATCATAAAGCCGTTTATACCGTTTATATCAACCCTTTGTATAAGGGTATCATCAAAAATGCAGTGGTGAGTTTTATACGCTTCTGTCCACATAAAGACACCGCCGAGAGTCTTGTCGCACGTTTTATCTTCAGAAAGCTTAAAATATTTTTTTAAAAACGGCACGTCGCCGATATCTGTTTTTTTAAAATCCATCATATTTGCACACACTTTCAAATTACAATTATAACAGAACAATATTTCCGTGTCAAGATTTTTAAAATACAAATGAAAAATTAATATTTAACGTGTATAATATAGGAAAAACTACGGAGGATATAATAATGGATAATTTAAATAAATATATCGACCACACGCTTCTCAAGCCGTCGGCAACGAAGGACGATATCAAAAAGCTTTGTGCTGATGCGGCAAAATACGATTTTGCTTCCGTTTGCGTAAATCCCTGCTACGTAAAACTGTGCAGTGAGCTTCTGAAAGACACGCAGGTTAAGGTATGCACCGTCATAGGATTTCCTCTCGGTGCAAATACACCACAAACAAAGGTATATGAAACAGAGCGCGCTTATGACGACGGCTGTGATGAATTTGATATGGTAATAAACGTCGGTGCGCTTAAAGAAAAAGATCTTACCCTTGTGTCATCAGATATAGCCGCTGTTGTAAAAGCGGCAAAGGGCAAGACGGTAAAGGTAATAATTGAAACATTTTATCTTACAGATGAAGAAAAAATCACCGCAACACGTCTTGCAGTAAACGCAGGTGCTGATTTTGTAAAGACCTGCACGGGCTTCAACGAAGGAAAGGCAACGCCGCACGACGTAAAGCTTATGTTTGATGCGGCGGAAGGCAAGGCAAAGATAAAGGCATCGGCAGGAATACGTGATCTTAAAACGGCGCTTGAGCTTATCGACGCAGGTGCTGAAAGACTCGGAACGTCAGCAGGCGTTGCGATAATCGAAGGCTGAATATGAAAGCGAAAATAACGGTCATCGGCAGTTATCTCGTCGATTTCACATCGTATACGGACAGATTTCCGTCAGACGGCGAAGCCGTATACGCAAGCGGCATACGTATTTCACACGGCGGCAAGGGTTCAAACCAGGCTGTCGCCGCACGACGTGCGGGAGCGGACGTAACGCTTATATTGAAGCTCGGGTGTGATACGTACGGTGACAAAGCCGTAGAATTTTACAAAAGCGAGGGTATCGACACACGTTTTATAACAAGAACGGACAAAGCCCCGACGGGAATGACGTCGATTACGGTAAATACCGTAACGGGAGAAAACCGAATGGTATTGCTTCCGGGTGCAAACGAGCATCTTTCCGTAAGCGATATATACGCTGCCGAAAAAGAAATATCGGAAAGCAAGATAATTCTTATGCAAAACGAAACGAATACGGAGTGTCTTTCCTGTGCGCTTACTCTTGCAAAAAAGCACGGAGTTACAGTCGTGTTCGATCCTGCACCTGCAAAGGATATACCGCCGAAGCTTTTGTATTCGGCAGATTTCATAACGCCTAATCAGGCAGAGGCTGAATATTATTCTTCAATGAAGGTATCAAACGAGGCGGAAGCCGAACGCGCTTCAAAGTTCTTTATGCTCAAAGGTGTAAAGAATATCATAACGACGCTCGGAGAACAAGGCTCACTTTATTTCGGATATTACGGATATCTTCCGACGAAAGCTATAAAAACGGAGGCAGTTGATACAACGGGCGCAGGTGATTCCTTCAACGGTGCATTCTGCACTGCGTTTGCAGAAGGAATGGATATCGAGGATGCACTTGAATTTGCAAATACTGCCGCATCGCTTTGCGTAATGAGAAAAGGTGCCGCCGA
>JAZOSS010000058.1:0-2252 GCA_045657205.1 Eubacteriales bacterium | reverse complement strand
ATTCAAGTTACTTTGGAAAAATATTTTTGCGAAAGTATAAAATGACACCACTTCAATATAAAAAATGGATGCGTTCTGAAGCAATAGACAATACTATTCAAATAGATAAGATATTCAAAGTATAGCTACATAGCTTCGTTTACAAGCATGGCGTTAAAAGTCCGGTAGACAGCGGACACTTTTAACTCCCATCATCGCCAAGGGGTCAGTGTACCCTCTGCAAAATCGGTGTGCATCTAAATCGGCCACACAAGGCTTTACATCTAAATCAGCCACATATCACAAATAAAGTCATACGGTTTTTCCGTGTGACTTTATTTTATGCTAAAAATTTCATACTATATTGAAAAACATCGCAAGATATGCTATAATGACATAAAAAGTTGTTAGGCAGGAGACTTACCATGAAAATTCTAAATAAAGGGCTCATTTATCGGGCTGTTAGCGGTCCGTGCAGATATCAGGCATGGCCGTCGGTATGTGTTGATGAGAGTGGTATTTTATATACTGTATGGTCGGGACATCGATCATCTCACGTTTGTCCTTTCGGCAAAAATCTGATGTCTGTAAGTAAAGACGGCGGTGAGAGTTGGTCTGCACCGATCATTGTTAACGATACATGGCTTGACGACAGGGATACAGGCATAACATATCTTGGAAACGGAAAAATGATCCTATCATATTTCAATCATCCTGCGGATGTTTACCGCACTAAATGGAGGAATTGGATCGTAAATGATGCAGACGAACGTTTCCGTCCGATGCTCGGGGCTTATCTCGATGCGTATGAGCAATTTACTCCCGAAGAAAACCGGGCTGGCTCGTTTATCCGAAGATCGTTCGACTATGGAAAAACGTGGGAACCCGCAATAAAAATGCCTATATCAACGCCTCACGGTCCTGTTAAAACAAAAAGCGGAAGACTTTTATATTTAGGACGTGAATTCCCCGGGCTTGCGAGTAGATATGGAAATCAGTTTTCCGAAGACGGAGATACCGTCAAAGAAGATGATAAAGGAAGGATCTTCCTCTATGAAAGCTTTGACGACGGGGAAAACTGGATTATGCTGTCAAAACTTCCGTTAGATACAGCCGCAAACCATGAACATCTTCATGAGCCGCATATTGTTGAACTTGAGAACGGAGAATTGATTGCGTCCATAAGAGCTCATGACGACCCGAAACTTGACAATTTCGGTATTTATCTCATATCATCAAAAGATGGTGGAAAAACATGGGGTGATGCTTGGAGCTATGATAAGATCGGATCTCCGCCTCATTTACTGTTAAGAAAAGACGGTTCTGTTTTGATGACATATGGACGACGTTCTGCTCCATTCGGTATTCGTGCGGCGGTAAGCTTTGACGGATGCAAGACTTTCGGAGAAGAATTTATTCTCTCGGATGCGCCGAACGGAGATCTCGGTTATCCTGCAACGGCAGAGCTTTCCGACGGTTCTCTGTTAACTGTTTATTATCAATTGTATGGCAACGATAACCGAACATCTATCGGCTTTACCAAATGGATGATTTGATTTAAAAAATCTTTTTTTAGTATTGCTTTGAAATTTAAATTGTGATATAATATCTATAACAAAATAGGGGACATTTCCCACATTTATAAGGAGACAGATATGAAATTTACCAAAGGCTTTTGGAAAGACAGAAAAGGTGTTCATGTAAACAGTACTGTACAGGTCCGTGAAACACGTATTCTTGATAATAAGATATACTTATATACAGTTCCATACGGTGCGAATGTTCCCACTATAGGCGGTGCCGTTATTGAAATGTTTATATCTTCACCGCAGCCCAACATTATAAGAACAGAGGCATACCATTTTAAAGGCAGTAATCAGAAAATACCTCAGTTTGATCTTAATTTTGCAGATGTAACACCTGAAATTGAAGATACCGAAAAATATGTTTCCATGAAAAGCGGGGACACAAAGCTTGTAATAACCAAAAATCCTTGCACATTTACATATTATTATAAAGACAAAAGGTTGACAGGTGTTGCAAACCACAATAATTCCGCATCGATAAGCACTATAGCTGTTCAGGATGAAAATATGATTGATAAACAGCTTGACCTTGAGCTTATCGGAGGCAGTGGAACTGCTTTCAAAGCATCAAATTTCATGCGTGTCCAAATGGAACTCGGTATGGGCGAAAAGATCTACGGTATGGGCGAAAGATTCACACCTTTCGTTAAAAACGGTCAGTCTGTAACTATATGGAACGAAGACGGC